>CACXXH010000052.1:22294-28562 GCA_902771595.1 Fibrobacter succinogenes
ACGGTCGAATCGTTCGATTTCAATGATTTGCTGAACTTGGATTATGAATTTTACAAGAAGCAGACGGTTTATTGGAATACGCTGTTCAAGTACCACAAGGAAAATCCCGAAGATGACTTGGGTTCTGAAATGGCGGGATTCAATACGGCTGGCTTTCCGGGTGAGGTGTTCTCCGTGACGTCGGGGCTTTCACTTGAAAACCGGATATGGGATGAACGCATCCAGAACTTGCTTGGATTCAAGTTGCATTATATGAAATCGGAAATATCGAAGCCCGTCTATACGGCGCTCAACGTGCCCGATTTGGAATCTAATGATTATGTCGAATTCGGCTACGACGAAAGCGTCCTTTTCCAAATCGCCAAACCGATTGCGCTGAAGGCTTCGTACCAGCATGCGGTACGTCTCCCGACAACGGAAGAACTTTTCGGGGATGGAGCGAAGATTAGCGCCGCTGTGGGCTTGAAGCCTGAAGAAGCGGATAATTTTAACGTGGGTATTTCATTCGACTTCAGGGAGATTCCGCTCATTGCTAGGTTTCGGTTTGATGGCGATGTGTTTTATTCATACTTGAAGAACAAGATTCATTACATGACCTTGGCGCAGATAGAGACGCCTTACACGAATCTGCATCCGATTCGCGGGTGGGGCTATGAGGGAGATTTGAAGTTGGATGTGAATGAGTACATTCTGCTTGGCGCCAACTGCACTTTTCAGAATTTGCGCAACATCGACTATGTTCCCAAGCAGGGAATTCCCGAGAATGCCGTGGTGCCGAATATTCCGCGCTATTTCATGAACTACCTGGCGGAATTTCATATCGGTGATCTTTTCAGCAAGAACGATTTCCTGAAGTTCTGGTGGAGCGCGAACTATACTGCCGAATATTTTTACGGCTGGAAAATCAGTTCTCGCCAGGAGCGCAAGATTCCCTCTTCGTTCTCGCAGGATATCGGCATAGAATACTCCATCTGGGACAACAAACTCGGCTGGAGTTTCGAAGTGGATAACCTGATGGACGAAACGGTCTACGACAATTACGGCGAAAGCAAACCTGGCCGCACGTTCGCGACCAAGATTCGCTATAGTTTCAAGTGATTCTGCCCGCCTAGAACAGCACTCGTGCCATGGCGCTGAAATTGCGCCCCTTTTCGGGCATTACGGATTTCAGGCGCGAAAGGTGGTTGCGTACATCGGCGTCGAAAATGTTGTCGGCGCGGAATACGAGGCTGTATTTCGCGAGTGCGAGCTCCCAGCGGATTTCCAGCACGGCTCCCGCGGTGAAATAACCGGGAGTCGGCTCTTCGTAAAGGTCTACGAAGTTCTGCGCAAGCGCGAAGTCGCAGTAGGCGGAGGCTTGCAGGTGTTTCCAGATGTAGCCCAACTCTCCGTGGAACTTGAACGGGGGAATCTGCGGCATGTCGCCCCAGTTCGCGTCGCGGAAAATACCGCGCACGTAGCTCGCCGCCGCGGAGGCACGGAGGCCCAGCTCTGCCACTGTTTGTACCGAGGCGCTCGCGCCAAAGAGCAGGGCCTCGTCGCCCCGCACTTGGTATATGGGCAGGAGTTGTGACCAGTTCGTGTCCCCGGATGCTCGCGGGGCGAGGTGGTTCAAGAACCACGTGCCGTGCGCGGCCGCTCGCCACGAAAGCAGTTCCCCGTAGGAGCGGTATTCTATTTCCGCGCCATACCCGCTTTCTGCGTCGAGCTTGTGATTTCCGCGTTCGTAGGTGTAGGCCGCCAGATGCGGCCCCTGGTTGTATAGTTCTTCGATGGTGGGGGCCCGCGTCGTCCTGAATACGTCAAGCGTCAAGAATTTGCCGACGCCGACCCTCTGCGAAAATTCCGCTTCGAGCGCCCACAATGCGAAATTGCGGTCTTCTATCGCGTCCTTGTCGGCGACGACGCTTTCGCGCGGGCGAAAAAAAGCCCCTCCGAACCTTCCCGAGAAAGTCATCTCGAGGCCGCGCCACCCACCCGCGCTTGCAATCGCGAAGAGCGACGCCCCGTACGAGCGGGTCGGTGGCGTGAATACGTAACCGCCCATCTCGACCGAACGGGAGTCGAGTTCCGCCCCGATGCGCACGCCGAAAAGGGGGCCAAGATTCGCCATGATCTTTTCCAGACGGAGATCCTCTTGATTCACGGCGAACTCGGCCCCCACGGTTTCCCCCTCGAATTCCTTGTGATGGTAGCGGTTGATGCGTAAAGTCACGTCCAAGGTATCGTGCATTGCGCCCGATGGCTGGTAGAGCCCGCGCAGGGTCAGGTCGTGTTTCCATAAACTGATGTCCACCCCGTTCGGGTGGCCTCCGATAAAACCTCCGGGAATGCCGTAGTCGCTGTCGAACCAGCGGTAAGATGCTCCCAGCCGGAATTGTCCGATTCCGTAAGCGGCTCCTACGGCACCGCTGCTATTTTCGATTTGCGTGTTTTTGAGCTTGCCGTCCGGCGTCTGCATGTCGCCCATGCGTCGCCCCGAAAGTTCCCCCTTGACCGAGAGCCCCATCGCATAGGCGTTCGCGCCTACGGCAGTCGCGTATCCCGGTTGTCCGCTTTCTGCGTACCACGTTACGTAACCGTGAAAAAGCGAATCGCTGAAGGGAATATCCTTGCGTTCCACCTGCACCACGCCGCCCGCGGCAGAATAGGAATGCAATAAAATGTGCGGCCCGCGTAGTACGCGGAGTCTCTGCGCCGTCAAGACTTCCGATGCCACGGCATGGTCGGGCGATGTGGCGCTCATGTCGCCGCTGATGGAACCGTCTTCCGTCACTTCCACGTGGCTCCCCGAAAGTCCCTTGATTACGGGCCGCGCCGCCGCGGGCCCCATGGAACGTATCGCCACGTCGGGCTCGTTCCGGATAGTCTCTGCTATTGTCGTCGAAATTTCGCGTTCCAGTTTTCCGTCTTTCAAATCGTCGTCTTCGCGCAAGCCTTCCATCAGTGTCTGCGTCTGGATTTCGGCTTCGATCGTAGAACTTCCCAAATCCTGTATGAATTCCTGTGCAAAAGCAAAAGGAAGGAAGCCTCCCGAAAGGAGGCTCCCTATGGCTACCTTCAAAAGGCTAGTCTTCATCTTCGTCTTCCTGGAAGGGGCATTCTTCCGCCTTCAGGGCCTTGTCTACGACGACGCGAATTTCAGGCGTGCGTGCGTCGGCATGGTCGTGGTGGTTCACCTTCAAGATAAGCGTCGTTTCGCCTTCCTTGAGTCCCTTGAGGTGGAAGCCCCAACCGCCTTCCCAGTGGATGTCGAGAATCTTCTTGTCGCCGACGTCCCAGCCGAGGGAATGCTCGTCATCCTTCGGGCCGGCCACTTCTTTCTTGTTCTCGTCCAGGAATTTCACGTGGATGTGCTCGCTCATGCAGTTCGCGTTCACGTGGAGCGCTTTGAGGCTCGTATCGGCCTTGCCGCGGTACACGCTGTAGGCGAGATCCCATTCGGACCAGTAGAGGTTCCAGCCTTCGACTTCGAAATGTTCGTGCTGTTCGGTAGAGACGCTGTTCTTGTCACCGCATGCGGAGAAGAACGCGCAAAGGACAATGCCGAGGAGGGCAAGGGAGATTGTCTTGATCATTTTCATTTTAATACTCTTTTGGTTTGCCGTCGTATGGCGGCAGTTTACAGGCAACAAGCCTATCCGCAAATGTCGTGGCGGATAACGCGGTTAAAACGCCTTGCGGTTTTTCGCGAGGCAAAAAGCAGGATGTTGCGATTGAAGTTTTTGCAGGCTAGGCGAAAAATGCCGGAGGCCCGCGTGGCCTGTAAAGATTAAAATGGGAATCCGCCCTGCGGGTGCCGCATGCGCCCGTGAGGACGAAGAGCACCGCCCAAAATACGGTAACTTGCGGCGTGAAGTCGTTGAATTCAAGACCGTCCTGCACCAGCGCGCAGACCGGGCATTCGTCATGCTCGTCAAAATCGTCGTGATGGTGCTGCGCGATAGCCAGGAGGCCCGCGACCATGAGCGATACGATTATAGTCTTGAAAAGTTTCACTGCGGAATTACTCGTTTGTCATTTTGGCTTTGCGGATGATGGGGTAGGAGATGTCCTCTTCCCCCTCTTCCACGACATAGTCGAAGTCGCCGGTAATGGTGATTTCGGTGCCTTCGTCGGGGAATTCGTCTGGGTACTTATGGGGCTTCTCGAGCTCGAACGCGAGCCCCTGCGAACAGCAGGCGAGCGCATCCGCGATAACGCAACCGAAGAACCGCGTTTTGGTGGCGTCGTCGTAGTAACTCGAAAAGACGCCTTTCATCTTGATGCGCTTCCCGACGTATTTGCCGGGATGCATTACCATCTGGTAAACCTGCGCATAGACCATGGTGCCGCTCATGCGGGTGAGGTCGATATCTACGGGCCTCGCGAAAGTCTGCGCAGCAAGTGCGAAAATAGCCAGGAATGCGATTGCCTTGGCTTGGATATGTTTGTACAATCTAGTTACCGCCGTTTCGTGCAATGCCTATCAAATAGAACAGGCCGAATGCTACGATATCCGCCGCCACGATGGTGGAACCCACGGGGGTCCCTGCGAGAATGGCAATCACGATGCCGATGAGCGAGCAGATTACCGAGATGGTCGCTGCCGCGATTGTCACCGAGAAGAAACTCTTGAATGTACGCATGGCCGAAAGCGCCGGGAAAACCACGAGGGCCGACACCAGGAGCGCACCCACAAGGTTCATGGCGAGCACGATGATGACAGCGACAATGACGGCAATCAGCAGGTTGAAAATCGTTGTGTTGACGCCCGTGGCACGTGCGAAATTCTCGTCGAAGGTGATGGTGAATATCTTATTGTAAAACAGGACAAAGCAGAAAATGACTATGCAAGAGAGTACGATGCACAGGTAGACTTCTTCTGCCTTCAAAGTGAGAATCGAAGTGGAACCGAAAAGCGTTGTGCAAACGTCGCCCGAGATGTTCGCCGACGTCGAGAAAATGTTCATCAGCAAGTAACCGATGGCGAGCGCCCCGACCGACACCATGGCGACTGCGGCGTCACCCTTGATGCGTGCGTTTTTCCCGGTGCAGAGCAAGAGTATCGCTACAGCTATGGTCACGGGCAAAATCAGCAGCATGTTGTTCGTAAGCTTTAGCACCGATGCGATGGCGAGCGCGCCGAAGGCCACGTGCGAAAGGCCGTCACCGATATAGGAGTAGCGCTTGAGTACGAGCGTCACGCCCAAAAGCGAAGAACAGAGCGAAACGAGCACGCCTACGATAATCGCGTACTGCACGAAGGGAAAGTCCAAGTAGAACGAAATTTTTTCAATAATTTCTGGCATGGTTATTTCCCCTTCACAGAAATCTGGTCGAAGTTCATCACGCGCGTGGCATCGCTCAGGGCGGAGTCCACGTCGTGTGTCACCATGACGATAGTCATCCCTTTCTTGTGCAGGTCCTTGATGACGCGGTACATCGTTTCCGAAGATTCGGGATCGAGGCCGGTGACGGGTTCATCTAGGAGGAGCAGGCGCTCTGCGGCACAGAGGGCCCGGGCCAAGAGCACGCGCTGCTTTTGCCCCCCCGAAAGTTCGCGGAAGCAAGACTTGCGCAAACTTTCGGTGCGGGTCAGCGCCATGCATTCCATGGCGCGGTCCCGCTGGGCCCGTCCATAAAACGGGAGCAGGCGGTGCTTGCCTTGGAATGCCGACAGCACGATCTCTTCGACAGATGCCGGAAAATCCTTCTGAACTACTGTCATCTGCGGCAGGTAACCGATTTCACTGCGCTTCAGGCCATCGCAGAACTCGATGCTGCCCGATTTGGGCGAAAGCAGGCCGGCGATTCCGCGGAGGAACGTCGTCTTGCCGGACGGCCGATGATGCAGAGGTAGTCCCCGACATTCACTTCGTAGTCCATATCGCGGACTAGGTCCTTGCTTCCGTAGCCGAGGGTCAGCTGGCGGCATTTGATCAGAGGGATTAAATCGTTCATATTATTTAGTGGTTTCCTTCGGCTGGCTCAGGGAACTTTGTGTAAGGTCGCTGAGCCTGCCGAAGCGATGTTTTATTTTAATGCCTTTTTCAATACTTCCAGATTGTCGCGCATGATGGAGAGGTAATCGACGCCGGCCTTTATCTGTTCGTCCGTCACCGACTGCATCGAATTGAGCGTCAAGACCTGCGCGTTCTTGGAGTTCTTGCTTGCTTCGAGAATGGCTCGGGCGATTTTCCCGTTGCTCCCGTCAATCGTGAAGATGGCGGGCAGTTGTAGAGAATCCATCTTCCCCGCAAGGAACGTAACCGTCTCGAAGCTCGCC
>CACXXH010000053.1 GCA_902771595.1 Fibrobacter succinogenes
GCGAGAGCGAGTGAGAAACCGGAGGTCTCGACACCTGAGACGACGAACGAGCGGTCATAAAAAGACTCGGCGTGGAGAGAACACGCCGAGCCAAGCACCCAAGTCCGATACCTCGCGACTATAAGTTAATGTCGTGGGTAAAAACAAACCTGTAATAGTAAAATACACAAAAGTGTGAGCAAAATCAATTTTCTATATTAAAAACATGACTCAAAATTATTCCAACTTGGAAGAATATTCCGAAATCTTGGCAAAAAACGCCAAAAACGCAAGTAAGACTATCCGCACCCTGAGCGCAGACAAGCGTAGTGCGGTGCTGAACCTCGTGGCAAAGCTGCTCCGCGAGCAAAAACAGGCCATTCTCGCCGCAAACAAGCTCGACCTCGAGGCCGCAGCAGGCAAACTCGACGACTCGAAGATGGACCGCCTGACGCTTAACGACGCCCGCATCGAGGCCATGGCCAAGGGCGCCGAAGAAATCGCCGCCTTCACCGACCCGCTGAACAGGGTACTCGAATCCCGCGAACTCAAGAACGGCATCAAGATCAGCCGTGTTGCCGTGCCTATCGGCTCCATATTTTTCATTTTCGAAAGCCGCCCGAACGTCACAATCGACGGCGCATGCCTCTGCTTCAAGGCGGGCAACGCAGTCATCCTCCGTGGCGGCAAGGAATCTATCAATTCTGCAAAATGCCTCGCCGGAATCTTCCACGCTGCGCTTGAACAGAACGGTGTCGACAAGGATGCCGTGCAGCTCGTGACCGAAACGAGCCACGACCTGGTGGGCATGCTCCTGCAGAGGAGCGACTGCATCGACCTCGTCATCCCCCGCGGTGGCGAACGCCTGATCCGTGCAGTCGTCGAACAGAGCAAGATTCCCGTGATTAAGCACTTCAACGGCATCTGCCACGTGTACGTGGACAAGTCCGCCGACATGGACAAGGCCGTAAACATCCTCATCAACGCCAAGACGCAGCGCACCGGCGTGTGCAACGCCATGGAATGCGTGATTATCGACCGCCATATCGATGACGCCAACGTGAAAAAACTTCTGGATTGCCTCGCCGACCGCGGCGTGGAGCTCTTCGGCAATAAAGACGCCCAGAGCCACGACAGCCGCATCAAGGATATCGGCGACGACTCCAACTACCATCACGAATACCTCGCCCTCAAGGCCAGCGTCAAGTTCGTGGACAATGTCGCCGAAGCCTGTGACCACATCGAAAACAACAGCAGCCGCCACACCGAAGCCGTGGTCGCCGAAGACGCTTCCGTGCAAGATTACTTTGTTGCAAATGTGGACAGCAGCAGCGTGATGGTGAACGCGAGCACGCGCTTCGCCGACGGTGGCGAATACGGTCTCGGCGCCGAAGTGGGCATCTCTACCGACAAGCTGCACGCTCGCGGTCCCATGGGAGTCGAGAGCCTTTGCACCTACAAGTGGGTGCTCCGCGGCAACGGCCAGGTGAGAGGTTAAGATGAAATTCGATGATTTAATCAAAGAGATCAAGTTCGAAGTTGAATTCGGCGGCGTAAAGCTTGCGCCGGCTATCGTGCAAGACGCCGACAAGGGCGACGTGCTGATGATGGCATGGATGAACGAAGAAGCCCTCCGCCGCACGGTCGAATGCGGAGAAATGGTGTTCTGGAGCCGTAGCCGCAAGGAATACTGGCACAAGGGTGACACCAGCGGCAACGTGATGACCGTAGTGGAATGGGCCGCCGATTGCGACTCCGATGCGCTACTGTTCAAGGTCCGCATGCAGGGTCCGCAGGTCGCTTGCCACACGGGCGCCCGCAGCTGCTTCTTCAAGACGTGCGACAAGTAGTACATTCGTCACAATCGGGAAATACGCAGGCGAACGATTAGTTATATTGTAACTGATGTTCTCGCTTGTCAGCAAAATCGTCAGGAGGCTAACGCGTCTACCGTTCTCGGTTCTCGCGCTAAGTGCGATTCTTGCCGTGCTGAGCATTTTCCCGATCAGCCACCTGCGCTGGGACATCCAGCTACAAGACACGCTCTCGTTCTCCAATCAGGAAAACAGCGACTACAAGAAAATCGGAAAGGATTTCGGCGGGCTCGGCAGCCTTACCGTCATCCTCCGTTCCGATGACAGCCTGTTAAACTACAACACCGCGAAGACGCTCGCCGAGCACCTGCAAAAAGATACGCTCGTCCATTTCGTCGACTTCGAGACCGACGCTGAATTCTACACGCGCAATTCCCTGCTCTACATCGACGAAAGCGACCTCGACACCATCATCGACAGGGTATCGACGCTCAAGCGTACCGCGCTCGCGAAAAGCAACCCGTTCCTCATCGACCTGGTAAACGAAGATACCGTCCCGGCCCTGCCCGCAGGCAAGGCTCAGGCCGACCTCGACAAACTGCAGGACAAGTACTTCGGCCTGATGGCGACGCGCTTCTCGAACAAAGAAGGGACGATTCGCGTGGTGGACATCTACCCGACGCATTCGCATTCCGACCTTTATACCAGCAGGGCCCTCCTCTCGGCAACAAGCGAATTCCTCGCCGAAATCAATAACGGGAAAGAAATCGACGTCTACTACACCGGCAAGGTGTACGACACCATACGCCAGGGGAATACGATGCTCCCCGAAGCGAAGTTCGCTGGCAAGCTCACTGCGCTCCTCATCCTGCTCCTGTACATCATCAATTTCTACAGGCAGCCCCAGCTGATTTTCATTTCCTCCATCGCGACCGGGCTCCCCATACTCTACACGCTCGCGCTCGCTTCGCTCCTCTACGGGCGCATAAACCTCTTCACGCTCCTGCTCGCGCTTGTTCTCCCGGGGCAGGCCTGCCAGGTCGTAAGCCACGTGCTCAAGCGGTACTTCCTGGAACGCGCCAGGAACCTCACCCCGCAACTCTGTATCGAGAGCGCCGTACTCGGAATCGGGCCTTCCACATGCGCGTACTCCTGCATCATGGCGGGGCTCTTCGCGTGCCTGGTCTTCGTGCCCCTGCCCGGCCTGCAGGAACTCGCCGTACTCGGCACCCTCGGCACCCTGCTGAACTGGTTCGTCACCATCCTCGTCACCACTGCACTGCTGCGCGTATTCCAGAGAAAGCAGCCGTTCACCGTAAACGACTTCCGCATCAACCGCGAATACACCATCCAGCTTTTGCCCCGCGTCCTGAACATCGTCCTCATCGTAATCATCTCCGTCGCAAGCCTCGCGAGCCTCATATACGGAAGTTCGAACCTCAGGTTCTTCTACGACTTCAAGAAAACCGAAATTCAGAAACCGCCTTCCATCGCGGACTCGCTGCTCGCGCAAACCGGGTTCCCCGAATACGACCCCATCATCGTCGAATTCGCGAACGAGGAAGCCGGCAAGGAACTGTACCGGAACTTCCTCACCCTGAAGAAGAAGGGCGCAATCCCGACCATCAGCCACCTGTATACGCTTGCACAGTTCAGTCCGAACATGAGCGAATCACGAAAGGCGAAACTCGATTCCCTGCAGGATATGCTCACGGGCAGTTTCCTCTCGAAAATGGATTCGAAGGAAAACAAGAGCTTCGCGCTCATCAAGGAATCGCTTGCCCGCAGGAACCTGGACGTGCACGACCAGCCAAAAAACGTTTTGAACAAGTTCCGCGACAAGAAAGGCAACAACGGCGTATTCGCGTTCATTTTCCACAACATCGACCCCAATGACGGACTTGCGTGCAGGCGACTCAACAGGGATATCGAAAAACTGCAGGGCATCCAGAACGAAGAAATTCTCGCCACCGGACTTCCGGTGATACGGGCGACCATCCTCGACAGGATATTGCAGAACCTCGACAAGACCATCGCAGCAGGAAGTTTCTTGGTGTGCCTGATGCTCCTGATTTACTACAATAGGCTATCACGCGCCATATTCACGCTGTTGCCATCCATATTCGCCATCAGCTGGCTTCTCATTCTGATGAGGCTTTTCGGCATCGAACTTTCCGTGTACAGTTCGCTCGCCTTCCCCATCATCATAGGCGCAAGCGTCGACGGCTCGCTGCAGCTATGGACCGCTTTCTACAACAAGCAGGGCGGCACGGCCCTCACCGTAATGCAGAAGAAATTCTCGGGCATCGCCGTAAGCCAGATGGCCTCGCTCATCGCCTGCTACGGTCTCATGATTTCTTCGCATCCCGGCCTCCGGAGCATCGGGCAGGTCTTGCTGCTCGGGCTGATATGCATTTTCATGGCGCAGTTCACCATATACCCGCTAATCGCGGGCGCGCTTGACCACTACAGAATCAAAAAGGCTTTAAGAAAATCAAAATGACACGCGCACTCTCTACAAGAACCGAAAATATCGCAGCATCGCTCACCGTAGCCATCGACACGCTCGCAAAACAGATGATTGCCGACGGCAAGGACGTCGTGAGCCTCGGGGCCGGCGAACCGGATTTTCCGACCCCAACGCCTATCCAGGACGCAGCCTGTGAAGCCATCCGTGCCGGAAAAACGCGCTACACCGCGCCCGTGGGCATTCTGGACGTGCGCAAAGAAGTCTGCAGCAAGCTCAAGCGCGAAAACGGCCTGGACTATGCGCCCGAACAGATCATCATGACAAGCGGCGCGAAGCATGCCGTATTCAACGCGCTCGCAGCGCTAGTGAACCCGGGCGACGAAGTCATCATCCCCGCGCCCTACTGGGTCACCTACCCCGAACTCGTGAAATGGCTCGGAGGCACCCCGGTGTTCGTGCAGGCGGGCGTCGAGAACGATTTCAAGATTACCGCGACGCAGTTGCAGGACGCCATCACCGAAAAGACGAAGGCGATTCTCCTGAACAACCCTTGCAACCCGACCGGTTCCGTGTACACGCGCGAGGAACTCGAAAGCCTCGCGAAGGTCATCGTAAAGAACGACATCTACTGCATCTCGGACGAGGTGTACGAATACTTTGTCTACAACGACACCTTCGTGAGCGCCGCCGCATTCGACGGGATGGCCGAACGCACGATTGTCGTGAACGGATTCTCCAAATCGTACTGCATGACCGGATGGCGCATCGGCTACGACGCCGCACCGGCGCCGATTGCAAAGATCATCGGGAAAATCCAGGGCCAGGCGACACACCACCCGAGCAACGTGGCGCAATACGCCGCCCTTGCCGCACTCCAAATGGGCAAAGCCGAAGCCGACAAGATGTGCGCCACCTTCAAGAGGCGCCGCGACTTCATGGTGGAACGCATGACCGCCATTCTCGGCGAAAGCGTCAAGGCACCCGCAGGGGCATTCTACCTGTTCCTCCCCATCGCGAAGCTCTACGGCAAAAAAACGCCCGACGGCAACAAGATCGGAGGCTCCATCGATTTCTGCAAGTACCTGCTCGAAAGCGAAGGGCTCGCCATCGTCCCGGGCGCAGCCTTCGGCGACGACACGTGCGTCCGATTCTCCTATGCGGCAAGCGACGAATCGCTAGCCAAGGCCTGTGAACGTTTTGAGCGCGGAGTAAAATCCCTCCGCGAGTAAATGCCATGTTCCGCATCGTCAAGCCGAACAAGCAAAAGCCCTTCACCATAGGGCGAAAGGAAGGGAGCGATCTCCACTTCCCCGAGCGCTTCGTTTCGAGAGAACATGCCATCATCGAATGCAAGGAAACCGCATCTGGCTGCGAATGGCATATCCGCAGCCTCACCACGAACAGCTTTACGCTCCTGAACGACGTCCAGGTCACCGAATCGGAAATCCACGACGGCGACATCATCGGAATCGGCGTGAAGCAGATGCGCGCCAACCTGAAGGACGGGGAACTATCGCTGCTGCTGTTCGATGCAAACGACGAAGTGGAAAGAATCGAACTCGAAGACACGCCCACAACGCGCGAGATTGACGACGAGGGATCGAAAAACGAAATCCAGTTCCGGGCGTACGAAAACGGAGCCGAAATCCAGTTCCGCCATGCCGTAACCGACGAGAAAGGCAAGCGCTACAAGAAGATCGTCCTCGGCGAAAACGAAACCACCCGTTACGACCAGACGGAAATCACCGCGAAGGACGGAGCGCTGCTGCTCCGCAAGGCGTCCGTAGGCTTCGACATCCACGTGCGCAACCTGGACGTATTCACCGGAAAAAAGCAGCTCCTTTCGGGCATCGACTTCGACCTGCCCGCAGGCGAAATCCTCGCCATCATCGGGCGCTCCGGGCAAGGAAAATCCAGCCTCCTGAAACTTTTCGAAGGAATCTACCGCAAGGGCGAACAGAGCGAAGTGCATATCGGCGGTGTCGATTACCGCTGCAAAAAAATCCGCGAACACATCGCCATACTCGCGCAAGATCCGCCTCTGCGCGGTGACCTTACCGTAGACGAGACGCTCCGTCACGGCGCAAGAATCGCGATGGATTCGCACGACTTCCGCAAGAACGCCGAAGGAAGGCTCGAGAAGTTCTGCGAACTCTTCGGGCTCAGCGACCGCCGCAAGAACCGCATCAAGACGCTCAGCGGCGGCGAACACCGCCGCGTCGCCCTCGCCGCAGAACTCATGGGCAACCCGGGCCTCATCATCCTCGACGAGCCTCTCTCGGGCCTCGATCCGTTCAATTCGCGCATCCTCTGCTCGCACTTGAAACAGCTCGCCTTCCTCGGGCATACGATAATCCTCACCACGCACAGTTACGAGGCGCTCCACATCGCGAACAAGGTACTCGTGCTGCACCGGGGCGAACAGGGCTTCTACGGGACGCCGCAGGCCGCCTACCAGTATTTCAAGACGAACGATCCCGAGACAATCCTCTCTAACCTCGGGCACGACGCCTCTTCGGCCTGGAAGGAATCGGGCATCGCGAGCCGCGACACCGTCAAGGACAACTGCAACCACATTTACTTTACGAGCCGCAAGAACAGCGAATCGCTCCTCTACGGCATGAAACTCACGCTCAAGCAGTGGCTCCGCGACAAGGGAAAGACCGCGGCGCTTCTTCTGCAGCCATTCATCATCGGGTTCCTCTTCTCACAGATATTCTCCGCGACGTCTTCGCTGTGGACAGTCTCTTTCGCGATTATCCTTTGCGCCAACTGGTTCGCGCTCTCGCTTTCCATCCGCGAAATCGTGCAGGAAAAAGACATCGTGCGCGGGGAACTGCGCAAGGGGCAGAAGGTCATCCCCTACTACTTCGGGAAATTCCTGCTCCCCACGGTGGCCGCGTTCCTCCAGACCGCAATCGTCTACGCCTTCGTGGCATACCGCGTCCCTGTCCCGCCTTCGATTGCGCTGCTCGCCGCCACGTTCGCATGCACGGTCGCACCCGCAGTGGCGATGGGCCTGCTCGTCAGTTCCCTCTCCAAGAATTCCGGACAGGCGAATGCGTTCCTCCCGCTCCTCATCATCCCGCAGGTGGCACTCGCCGGAGCGCTCGTCCCCTTCGACCAGATGCAGCATATCGGCAAGTGGCTTTCGACCATCGTCTGGTCGCGCTACAACCAGAATTCGCTCCTGAACATCTTCCTGGAACGTCCCGATAACATACGGAACCCCATTTCCGCGCTATCGCTAGCCCTTATATTTTGTATAATTACTGCAATCATTCTCCACAGTTCGAAAAAAGCAAAATGACCGTAAACGATGTACAGCATTTTCCCCGTCCATTCAACGACAACTACGACCTGATCGGCACTCTCGGCAAGGGGGGAATGGGGCTAGTCTACAAGGCTCTCGACAAAAAACTCAAGCGCGAAGTCGCTTTCAAGATTTTGGACGCCTCCGCTGACAACGAAGCCATCCAGAGATTCTACCTGGAAGCCCAGGCCATGAAGGAACTGGACCACCAGAACATCGTACACGTTTTCGACTTCGGAAAGCAGGACAACCAGCTCTTTATCGCAATGACCTACGTACAGGGCTACTCGCTCTCCGACGTTCTCCAAAAGCAGAGCAAGCTTCCATTCGACGCCATCGAACTGATAGTCCGCCAGATTGCGCGCGGCCTCCTTTACGCCCACAGCAAGGGAATCGTCCACCGCGACGTGAAACCTTCAAACATCATGCTCACGCGCGACAACCGCGTATACGTGATGGACTTCGGCATTTCGTACATCCAGGAGATGGAAAAAGACAGGCTCACCAAGACGGGCATGACGATGGGAACGCCCGAATACATGAGCCCCGAGCAGTGCCACGGCGACGAAGTGACGCTCCAGTCCGACATCTACAGCATGGGCGTCATCTTGTACGAAATGACATGCGGACGCCTTCCCTTCCAGGGGAACCGCCCCGTCGAAATTGCGCTCAAGCACGTGCAGGAACCACCACCGGACCCGAGGCAGTTCCGCCCCGACATGCCGCCGGGACTCTCGGAACTTATCCTCAAATGCCTCAAGAAAAAACTCAACGAGCGCTACCATGACATGCAGGAATTTCTCGACGACTGCGACCAGGTCTTCCCGCAAAAAGAAACTCATGGAAACATGAAACTCGGCAAGAAGCAGTCGCTGCTCCGCCACGGCACCACATCCATCGCCGAAGCCGCAACAAAGATTCCGGCCAGCGTGCGCGTCATTCGCAGACGACTCACCGCTCTTGCAATTTCCCTATTCCCGCTCATCATTTTGCTGCTTGTGCTCCTAATGCTCACGTACAAGCCCGAAAACATGCTACAGCAAATCGAATGGGACGACGCTATCGGCAACTTCGAGCAGACTGCCATAGAGGCTGACGTTTCGGGAGGATACTCGCTAGACAACCTCACGGATGGCGACCTCAAAACCGCATGGCTCACCGCAATGCCAGCAAAGCCGCAGAACCCCGTGCTCACGATGTTCTTTGACAACGTAACGCTCATCACGCACATCGGTTTCGCCGTCGGTTACCAGAAATCTGTCGACGATCCTTTTGGAGACCGCTTCCGCATCTTCAAGAAGCCCAAGTCGCTCACGCTGGAGACGAAGGAAGGATTCAAGCAGAAAGTCTTGCTCGAAAACATCAAGGGCATGCAGTACCCGAAAATTCAGGCCATGGAAACGAGCGAAATCAAGGTCTACCTCGACGAAGTCTACGAAGCCGACAACAAGGATTTCGCGATTTCCGAGATAAGGATGCTCGGAATGCAAGTCCACTAAAATTTTTGACATAGTCCCGCACGCGGGGCGACCTTATTGGAACATGCGATTTTCGCGTGTTCTTTTTTTTATCAAGAGAGGAAAAAAATGATAAAAAGGGAATACGGCAATTTGCAAATGATTCGCAAATTTGAAAACTGGCGAAACGGAGGCCGCAAAGCCTCGAACCGGCCCAAGGGCAACTTCATCGAATCGCAGGCGGCGGCATACCTGCGCAGGCTCGGCTACGAGATTCTAGAGCGCAACTACGCCTACCAGGGAGGCGAGCTCGACATCGTGGCGAAGGAGGGCGAAACCATCGTCTTCGTGGAAGTGAAGTCCGTATGGAACAACCAGCAGGGGAACCCGGCGGCGCGCGTGAACGTAGCGAAGCAGAAGAAAATCTGGAAAACCGCCTGCCATTTTTTGCACACGAAAAGCGAATTCGCCCCGAAAGGGTTCGACCAGCCCTGCCGTTTCGACGTGCTTTCGGCGCGCGTTTACCAGAAACCGCTGCAATTCAGCCACATCAAGAACGCCTTCGAAGGCACGCAGGTAGTCCCGCAGTGCTAGCGACAGGCAATCCGTAAAGCCCCGGAAGCCGCATGCGCAAGCCTTTGTTATATTATCGCCATGCGTTTTGAAGTCCATCCCGATAATCCGCAGGCGAGAATCGTGAAACTCGCCGCAGCCGCCCTCGAAGACGACGGCCTCGTACTCTACCCTACCGAGTCCGGCTACGCCATCGGCTGCAACGCCGAATCCCCGAAGGCCATCCACAAACTTTACGCCCTCAAGAAGCCCATGAAGAAGTTCTTCATGGCGCTCATCATCCCCGACATCCGCTCGGCGACCGACTACGCCCGCATCGACAACTTCGCCTTCAACATCATGAAGCCCCGCGTGCCCGGGCCCTACACGTTTATCTTGCCCGCCGACCCGCACATCGCCCGCCGGCTCGACGTCAAGCGCCCCGAAATCGGCGTGCGCATGCCTACGCATCCGTTTTTCAAGGAACTCTTCCAGCACTTCGACAAGCCCATCCTGAGCACGGCGGCGAAGCTTTCTGAAGAAGACATCTACGAGCCCGACGAAATCTGGAAGACCTTTGAGCACTCCGTCGAAATGATGGTAGACTGCGGTCCCATCGAAATCAACCCGACGAATATCATCAGCCTTATCGGCGACCAGGTGGAAGTCATTCGCGGCGATTTACTCGACCCGTAGCGTGAACGGAAATTTCACGCGACCCGCCTAGAAGAACACCCAGACGGCAATCCAGTACGCCATCAGGGCGAATTCCATGCCCTGCGAAATACGCGACAGAAACGTAGATCCGAACACGGAAACTGCAATTGCAATTATACGCGTCCAGGGCATCTCGATGCCTCGGTAATACAGCGAGATTCCGCCAAAGAATTCCACCCACAGCCACATCACCTGCGCCATGAGCAGGTAGCGCCTCCGCTTGTTTGGAAGCGCCGTCGTCGAGACGCACAGCGCAAGCGAAATCATCCGCAACGGGTACGATTCCATCGCCGGATCCCGCATGTCTCCCGCCAAGAAGGTATAAGCGCAAAACAGCAGGAGCGAGCCCACAATGACAAAGGCCTCCTTGAAAAACCTTATCGGACGGCGCCAGAAGAACTGCGCCAAGGCGAGCGCAAGGAGGCATGCGACAGCATTCATCAACGGAGTCATGGGGCAACCTCCATTGTGTCCGCCGGAGCAAGCGAGTGCATGTACCGCACGAGAGCGCGGGCTTCCGATTCCGTCAGACGGCCTTCGTACGGATTCATGTTCGCACGTCCATTCAAAATCACATGCACAAGCGAATCCTCGCCGAGGGAATCGAGCCGAGCCGCAGTCAACTTTTGCGGAACTGGATAGAATTCGCGTATAAATTTTTCGTTGAACTTGCCGTCAGTCCCGTGGCAACCGCTGCAGCGCGCATTCCATACCGCGCGGGCATGGAGCGAATCGGGAACTGTCGCATCAGTAATCACTTCTGACGGGATATCGGCCGACGATTGCCGAATTGCATTTTCCGATGCACCGCCGGCATAGAACATCCCCGCAAGGAACCCGACAGCGGCAAAAGAGAACACGGCAACAATTTTCCACGCCAGCGAATGCGTCTTCGAATTCGAGACCAAGTCCGCAGCACTCTTATCCGTCGCTATTTTCCAGAACGGGCGCACGCACAAGACGACAGCCGCCACGAGCGCCACAATCGGGTAGAAGAGCGGAGCCACATTCGGCAAAACGACAGAGACCGTATCGAACGCAGGCCGGGACACGGCCCAGAGCGTATAGACAAGCGCCACGAGCACGCCCACCAAAAGAGGGAAGCGCAGCACGATAAACTCCCGGCTCGTCAAGGGTTCCGTGTGGTGTTCCACGACAGGAGCAGACTTTTCGTCCAGTTCGCCGAACAAAAGTTCGTTGCCTTCGATGGGCTTGCGGAGCTTTATGCGCAGAAGCACGAGCAATGTCGTGAACAACCCGACGGAGAAGGCGACAAGACCCGCATCGATTTTCCCGAAACTCCCGACGGACGGGGACACAAGGAAGAAGCGTTCAAGCCAGAGCCCGAACAGCACCGAGAACGAAACGGCGAGACGCCCGAGCGGACTTTCGCGCACAGGCGATATCCACCAGAGCTGCGGGAGAAGCGCGCCGAATGCGAAGACGGAGAAGTTCCATTCCCCCTTCAACGCGAAGATCCAGCCCCAGAACAGGAGCATCAGGAACGAGAAGGCCATCATGAGCTTTTCGAGCAGACGCACGCGGCAACCTTCCGCCACAAGGAGCACGTTCACCATCGCAAGGCCCGAATATATGGCGCCCGCGATGAAGTACAACGGGAAGAACGCCCCCTGCCACTGCGGCACGAACGTCACCGCAAAATCAAGGCTCACCACCGTATGCACCCAGAGCACAAGCGGGAACAGGAGCCACGCCATCGGGCGGCGCAAGTCCTCGAGCACCTGGAAACGTTCCGAGAACAAGTGTATGGAGAAGTAGACCAGCGAAAGCAGCGCATAGACGGCGATGCAGCAGAAGTCCCACACCAACGGGGAACGAAGGTTCGCAAAACTCCCCCGCGCATCCGCGAAGGGAATGACCATGTAGAAGTTCTCCACCACGCCGAGATGCATGAGCGGGAAAATCGCCGCGACCACGAGCGCACACAGCGTCGTGAGTTCCGCAAGGAGCGACGTGCGCCGGTCTAGCCGCACGCCGAGCGCCAGGAGGATTGCCGAAATGAGGGTCCCAGCATGCGCGATGCCTATCCAGAAGACGAACAGGCTTACAGGCACGCCCCAGAAGGTACGCGCATCCGTCGTCCAGGCGGCAGGGCCTTCCCACAGGCTGTAGCCAAGCGCACAGAGCCCGGGCAACAGGAGCGCAAGCCCCGCATATAGGAGAATCCTGAAAATCAACGGCGCTCCCCCATGTAGACTATGGACGGATCCAGCGAGGCAACCGCCTTCGGGGCATAGAGCACGCGGTCTTTCGCGGCAAGCACCAGCAGGGACTTTTCATCGAGCCAGTTGCCGAATATGATAGCGTTCTTCGGGCAGGCGGCGGCACACGCCGTCGTGACTCCGCGACCACGCCAATGCTCGCCGGGATGGAGCGCCTTGAAATCGTGGCGGTCATCCTGCAAGCGCTGTAGGCACAGCGAACATTTTTCCATCACGCCCTTCGTGCGGACAGGAACATCGCTGTTGAACTGGAGCGAACGGCCCGAATCGACCGGATCCTCGAAATTGAACTTGCGGGCACCCACAGGGCAGTTCGCACCGCAAAAACGGCTCCCGGTGCAGCGCTTGTACATCATCGCAGAGACGCCATCGGGAGTGTGGTTCGCGGCCCCCGTCGGGCAGACCTTCTCGCAGGGAGCGTCGCCGCAGTGGAAGCACATCGCGGGAACACCGCCGCACATCTCGATCCAATGCATGAACTGCCCGCGGGCAGCCTGCGCCCGGCCCGAAAGCGGGATGTTGTTCTCCTGGATGCAGGCGAGCACGCACTTGCCGCAGCCGTCGCAGGCATCCAAATCAATCGCCATGCCGAAGCGGTTCTCCGTGGAGGCGCCAGGAGTCTTGAGCGCCGAGGGCATCGGGATGCGCACGAGCTCCATCGCGGGCTTCATCTTCGAAAGCGCGAGACGGACCTCGTTCTCGAAATCAGCGAACGCCGGAGTTTTCTTCGCAGCCTTGACTGAAGGGCCAAACACGCCTTCGCGGCAGCCGAAAAGGGCAAAGCCCGCCACCGTCACCGAGAAAAGCTTCAGGAACTCGCGCCTATCCATAAACTACCTGTGGCACGCGGCGCAGTACGTGGCCGCCCGTTTGAAATTCTTTGAACTTGCGGTCTCGCCCCTGTGGCAAGCAAGGCACGACTGCATCGTGAAATTGTCGCCGCCGTACACGTCGGCCATCGAATTATTTTTCGCAGGTCCGCGACCCGCATTTGCCGGAACAGCAGTGCCGGCCGAACGGTGACAATCCGCGCACTGCACGCCTGCGGCCGCGTGTACTCCGTGGTGGAACACCACGTGCTCCGGCAAAGCGGACTCGTGCTTCCAGGGGTATGCCGGAGCGGCGGCCAGCGCCGAATCCAGCTTCTCGATTCCGGGATTTTCAGTGAGCGGCAAGCGGTGGCAATCCATGCAGTCCGCCTTCGCAGGCAAGTACGCCTTCGCCCCGGATGTGGCACCCGTATGGCAGTGACTGCAATCGAGCCCGATGTTCTCCCCGTGGAGCGCATGCAAAAAAGCAATCGTATTCGGGCCACTCGTATCCGCGCCCACGCGCACCGGAGCGGCCTTCTGACAAAACAAAAAATCCGCCAAAAAGAAAGCGAAGACAACGGCAAAAACGAGCCCCGCCCACTTGAACGGGGTTACTCCTGAAAATGCGCCTTGTCGTTTCAACAGACTCATCCCTGTAATGTAAATCTAACATCTTTTAAAGCGCAGCAAAGTTCCAGTTTTTTGTAAAAAAACACATGTAAGCAAAATTTTCCGGCATATTTTGCCCGCAAAACCGTCTATATAAGTAGACAGGAGCGTCTCCTGTTCGCTGCGCAGGGCCGCTGCGTCCGATTTTACAGCACAAATACAACAAACGCTTTACATTTGGAACTTTTTGTTGTATATTTAGAGGTATGAGTACCGTGGTTACAAATATCCGAATAGATAAAGAGCTCAAGGCTCAGGCTACCGAACTCTTCAACGACTTGGGGCTGACTCTGTCCCAGGCCTTCACCGTTTTCTTGAAGCAGGCTGTGCTTCACCAAGGCCTGCCGTTTGCTGTCACCAGACCTCCGTCCAAAGAACTCCTCGAACTCCTCGAGGCGATAAAGGAGGGCGAACAACTCGCCCACGACCCCAACGCCAAGACGTACGCTACGCCACAGGAACTTTGGGACGAGTTGGGCTTATGACAACAGCATCGTACAAGTACACCATTCGGGCGACAAGCAGTTTCAAGAAATCTGCAAAGCGGTTAACCAAGCGAGGAAAAGACTCCCAAAAGCTAAAAGATATCGTTGATATCCTAGCCAAAGGAGAGCCTTTACCTGAGTCATATAAAGACCATCCTCTTGTAGGCAACTGGGTTGACCATAGGGAACTGCATATAGACGTCGATTGGTTGTTAATCTACAGAATCGAAGAAAACATTTTAATTCTTGAACTCGTAGATACAGGAACGCATTCCAATCTGTTCGGGAAATAACGCTCCGGGCTTCATCAAGTAACGCACGAGGCCCTGCGGGTCTTCCGCATACTGCACGACATTATCCTTCATGGGAGGCGCCGCGAACTTGCGGGCCCAGCGGTGGCATCCCTTGCACTCGTTGTTGTAGTATTCCGACGCCTTCGCTTTGAGTTCGGGCGTCACGGACGGCAACACGAAAGCGTCAACCGCGAAAAGCAGGCTCACGGCGACAACAATCAATATGCAAATCCGTGAACCGCGCATATCTACCTCAGCGGGTTCTTGTCGCTCTTGTACCACTTCATGAACTCGGCGATGCCGTCGTGCAGGCTCCAGTGGGGCTTGTAACCGCATTCCGCCTCGAGCTTCGTGGTGTCGGCGTTCGTCTGGTAAACATCGCCCGGCTGCATCGGCAGGAATTCCTTCTTCGCGGGCTCGCCGTACGCGTTCTCGATTTCGGCGATAAAGTCCATCAGTTTCACCGGATTACTGCACCCGATGTTGTACACCTTGTAGGGCACACCGTTCGGGCACTTGTCGGCGACCGGCATGTGGTCAAGCGCATGCACAGAACCTTCGGCGATGTCGTCGATGTAGGTGAAGTCACGAATCATGTCGCCGTTGTTGAACACCTTGATGGGTTCACCCTTCGAGATGGCACGGGCAAAGAGCATCGGGCTCATGTCGGGCCTTCCCCACGGGCCATAAACCGTAAAGTAGCGCAAGCCCGTCATCGGGATGCCATAAAGTTTCGCATAGGAATGCGCCATCAACTCGTTGCTCTTCTTGCTTGCCGCATACAAACTAACAGGGTTGTCGACCTTGTCGTCTTCGCTGTAAGGCACCTTCGCGTTCAGGCCATAAACGGAACTGGACGAAGCGTAGAGCAAATGCTTCACCTGGTTGTGGCGGCAAGCCTCGAGAATGTTGAGGAAGCCGACCATGTTGCTCTGCATGTAGGCGTACGGATTCGTGATGGAATAGCGCACGCCTGCCTGAGCCGCGAGGTTCACCACCTTGTCGAACTTCTCGGCGGCAAAGAGTTTGTCGATAGATTCCTTGTCGGCGAGGTCCATGCGGACAAAACGAGCATTGGGAAGCGTCGCGCTCTCGAGCATGGAACCGAAGGGAACGTCGGCCAGGACGCCCCCATTTTCAGTGCGGAAACCGTTTTCCCACAAGCGCCCGTACTTGAGGCGCACATCGTAATAGTCATTGATGTTGTCAAGCCCGACAACCTCGTCCCCGCGGGCCGAAAGCATCGCCATGATCTTCGATGCGATAAAACCCGCCGCACCTGTCACCAGAATCTTCATTCCAATAGTCCTATTTTTCAAAAAAAGTAGAAAATATTTTCACCTATTCTAAAGGCAGGGTCAAGATTGAAACGGACTTACGCCCCACATGGTAATACGCCAAAAAGATTTTCCCGTCCCTTATGTCAAGACGGTACACACTCGCATCCGCGGACACGCGCTCCTGTTTCCACGTATGTCCGCCATCGGTACTATAAAGCAGGGCGAAATTATCGGTAAACCAGACTCCATCACTAACGACAGCTGCAAAGACATCGCCTTTTACAAGGAAATCCTGCATCCAAAGGCATTGCGTACCCTTGCTGCCATAGCTCGTTTCGTGCCGCTGTTGAGCCTTCCCGTCTTCGATCCGATAAACGAGCACCCGGTTTCCCGAAGAACCGAGTATCCAGTTTTCGTCATTCCGGGCAAAAATCGGAAGAGTACTTTCCACGAAATCACCCGCATACACCCTTTCCCCATTTTCCAACTTGCATTTCGGTCCCCCATCCGGAACCGAATCGTTCACGCAAACAATACGAACCTTGCGATAATCCCGATATTTACCAATGGAATCCCACGTCATATAGTCCTCACCCGACACATAAACCGCATTGAAGTCGGCATCCTTTTCGTAAGACTCGAGAATCATATGGTCATCCATGGAATAGAACTTCGCAATCGACGTCAAGCTCCTGATTTCGCTTTTTGTCCAGGTGGCTCCCCCATCATATGTTCCAAGGACTGCGGGGAGTTGCACTATGATACCATACGAACCGAATAAAAAAAGCGTATCGGGTCCCCGCACAACCATTTCTTCAATATGAAAGTCCTCGAATTCCGCAGGATAAACCGTCTTTTCGCGAAAGGCCTTCGAGGACGAATCCTTATACGACGCGTAAGCGAAAAACACGACGCCCAGCAGCATCAAGATAAGGAAGGGTGCTGTAAAGAGGGTAATTACGATAGTTCTTGTCTTCATGCAGACTCGGGCCTCCGACAAAATATATAACAAAATAAGCCGCAGCATTTTCTGCTACGGCCTAATTTTTTAGGTAAACGCGCGCGGTTTCCCGCGAGCAATCTTAGAAGTGGATCACGCGGACCTTGATGACCTTGTCGAGCTTGGAGAGCTTTTCGACGATAGAGTCTTCGACCTTGCTTTCCACGTCAACGAGGTTGTAACCGATCTTGCCGTTGCTCTTGTTAGAGAAGCTGGCAATGTTGATGCCTTCGGCACCGAACACCTTCGTGATTTCGGAAATCATGTTCGGAACGTCCTGGTTGATGACCACGACGCGGCTCTTGACGCCAGCGTGCGGGTGATCGACGAGGGCCGGGAAGTTCACGGAATTGCGGACGCAACCGAATTCGATGTAGTCCTTCAGTTCCTCGACGGCCATCACGGCGCAGTTTTCTTCGGCTTCTTCGGTAGAAGCGCCGAGGTGCGGGAAGCAAGTCACCTTGTCGTTCTTGATGAGGTCGGCATCCGGGAAGTCGCAGAGGTAGCCCTGGAGGGAACCGGAAGCGAGCATCTCGTTGACCGGGGCCATTTCCACAATGCCACCGCGGGCGAAGTTCATGATGTAGCTGCCCTTGAACTGAGCGAGGTTCTTGCGGTTGAGCAGGTTCTCAGTAACGCCCTTGATGAACGGAACGTGCACGGTGAGGAAGTCGGACTTCGCAATCACGGTGTCGAGGTCGGCGATTTCCACCTTGTTGGAAAGTTCGTGCATGTTGGCGGCGTTCGGATACGGTTCGTAAGCGATGACGCGCATGTTCTTCCAACGGGCATAGTTAGCGACCAGCACGCCAATCTTGCCGAGGCCGATGACGCCGAGAGTCTTGCCAGCGAGTTCCATGCCGGCGAACTTCTTCTTGCCGCTTTCGACGGTTTTGGCGAGGTCCGGGTCGGTGGTGTCGAGGTTCTTCACCCAGGCAGCGGCCTTGTCCACGTTACGGACGGCCATGCCGAGCACGGTCATCACGAGTTCGGCAACGGCGTTGGCGTTTGCACCCGGAGTGTTGAACACGCAGATGCCCTTCGCGGAGGCCTTGTCGATGGTGATGTTGTTCACGCCAGCGCCGGCGCGGGCGACAGCCAGCAGGCCGTCAAAGTTGTCGGTATCAACCTGGGCGGAACGCACCAAGATGGCATCCGGATTTTCGACGGAGTCGGAAACCTGGTAGAACGAGCCAAACAGGCTCAAGCCTTTCTTGGAAATATTGTTCATCGTCTTAATAGTTGCCATTGTATTGTCCTTTGTTAATGTTTAAAACTTTGTCCTTACGTCATTCTGAGCCCAAGGGGCGAAGAATCCAGTCCTTACTTTCTAGATCCTTCGGTCGTTGCACTCCCTCAGGATGACGTGTTGCAATTACGGTTCCTGCCAGCGACCTCTTTCTTTAATGAGGTTCACCAATTCTTCGATGGCGTCCTCTTCGGGGATGTTCTTCTTGACCGCGGTCTTGCCTTCGAACAGGGTAATGCGGCCGGGGCCACCGCCCACGTAGCCGAAATCGGCGTCCGCCATCTCGCCCGGGCCGTTCACGATGCAGCCCATGATGCCGATGGAAATGTCGGAGAGGTGACCAAAGCGGGCCTTGATCTTGCCCATCACCTGCTGGATGTCGTACAAGGTACGTCCGCAGCTCGGGCAGCTGATGAAGTTCGTCTTGCTGCGGCGGCAGTAGGCGGCCTGCAAAATATCGAATGCAAGGAGCACGCATTCCTTCGCGCCCTTGTAGCCGTCGATCACGACGGCATCGCCAAGACCGTCCGTCACCAGGCTTCCGATATCGGCAGAAACACGGAGCGTCTCAGTTTCGTTGTCATTAATCTTGGCGTAAAGCAGAATCGGGTCTTGGCGACCTGCGGCTTCGAGAGCAGCAGCAAGGGCGCGCACGCCCGAAACCATCTCGGCTCCGGTATAGCAGAACACGGAACCTGCGGGCACGCTCGCCGGATTCGCGGCAAAGCCCGCGATGTCCATCGCGTCCTTGAACTGCACCACGGGGGCTGCGTCCAGGCTCGGGAGAGCGAATTCCGCGTTGCGGCGTTCGCCGGTAAGTGCAATTGCGTCGGCCTTCACGCCGACCTTCACGGGACTGCTGCCGCCGATTTCCACGCCGGAAATAGCGACAGGAACTGTCTCCCTGCGTTCGTAATGGTACGGGTCCTTCTCGAAAACCGGCACGTTGTAAGCAGTCGGAGCAGCAGGCAGAGCGCAGGCCTTGATGAGTTCCTGCGCCACCGGGACTTCGGCCACCGGGTCTTCGGTCAAGGACACGCGGATCGTATCGGCAAGGCCATCGAGCAACAGGGCTCCGATACCTGCGGCCGACTTCAAGCGCCCGTCGGCACCCGCGCCCGCTTCGGTAACGCCCACATGGAACGGATACGGCTTGAAGCCTTCCTGCTTGATACGTGCGGCGAGCATGCGGTAGGCGGCAATCGCCACGCGCGGATTGCTGCTCTTCAAACTTAGAACAACTTGGTCAAAATGCTCGGCTTCGCACACGGCCAGGTATTCCATGGCGCTTTCCACCATGCCTTCCACCGTGTCGCCGTAGCGGTAAATCATGCGGGCAGCGAGCGAGCCGTGGTTCACGCCGATGCGGATGGCGCGACCGAGGCGCTTGGCCTCCTGCACGAACGGCGTAAAGGCCTCGGCGACCTTCTCCTTGCCCTCGTCGAACGACTTGTCCGTCTGGTTCTCGAGCGTGAGGATGCCCGTGTCGACAAAGTTGCCCGGATTGATGCGAACCTTCTCCACCCACTTGAGCGCCTCGAACGCGGCCTTCGGCTGGAAGTGGATGTCGGCGGATACCGGCACGGTGCAGCCCGCAGCGCGGACCTGCTTCATCACTTCTTCGAGGCCCTGCGCATCGGCAAAGGTCGGAGCGGTAATGCGAACCAGACCACACCCCGCGGCTGCCAAAGCCAAAGTCTCGGCAACGGTCTTCTCGACGTCCTTGGGCTTGGTGGTGGTCATGGACTGAACTAAAATGGGGGCGTTGCCCCCTATCAAAGCCTCGCCAACGCGGACTTGTACAGTTTCCCTGCGGACGGCATTAAAGCGGTCGGCAACGTATGGGAATTCGCTAAACTTGGTCATACCCCAAATTTAGCAAAATTTCATTTTCGGGCTTTTTTCCCCGATAAAATTGTAAAAAAATTGTTCCTTTTTCAAAAAAAAAAGTTAAAATATGGGTACAGATGGAGCTAGATATATGATCCCGAAGATATTTCATTATTGCTGGTTATCGAACGAGCCTTTTCCTGAAAAGGTTCAACGTTGCATGGAGTCTTGGGAAAAATATTTAGGCGACTACAACTGCATTTTCTGGGACTACCGCAAGGCCAAGGCTACGGGCATTCCCTGGATTCTCGAAGCCATGGAAAAGCGTAACTGGGCGTTCGCCGCCGATGCGGTCCGCCTGTTCGCGCTGTACACCGAAGGCGGCATCTATCTCGATTCCGACGTGCAGCTCCTGATGTCCCCGAACCACCTGCTCGACCGCAACTACATTCTCGGATACGAGAACGGTTCCAAGCGCATCGAGCCGTCATTCCTCGGGGCGGAGAAGGGTTCCCCGATAATCGGCGAAGCCCTGAGGTACTACACCGAGCACCACTACGAATACAGCGAAGAGACCGTGGAACAGCTCGTGCTGCCGCAGATTCTCGCGAACGCCTGCGACAAGTTCAACGGGCTCGACATCCTGCCCGAATGGTACTTCTCGCCCAAGCGCTTTTTGGACGGCGTAATCACCACCGCCGACGAGACGGTGAGCATCCACCACTTCGGCAGCAACTGGCGCCCCGAAAACGTGCGCATCGGCATGAAGCGCAGGCAGTACATCTTCAAGAAGTTCCCGCGCCCCATCGCTGAACTCATCGCCATGCCGACGTCTTTCTGGTCCGACACCAAGGCCCTCGGTATCGGCGCCGCATTCAAGAGAATTTTCTCGAAAAAGTAACGAGACAAGGGATTCTTCCCTTTCCCCCGATTTTTATATAAACGAAAAACGCCCGGCGATTAAGCCAGGCGTTTTTCAAATTTCGAACAAACGAAATTACGCTTCAGCCGGAGTTTCCGGAGCAGCGGGTGCTTCAGGAGCAACTTCCGCAGCGGGAGCTTCAGCGGCGGCCGGAGTTTCAGCAGCCGGAGCGGCCTTCGGAGGGAGCAGAGCCTTCATGGAAAGCTTCACCTTGCCCTTCGGGTCAACACCGAGGCAGAGCACTTCGACTTCGTCACCGACGTGAACGACGTCTTCGACCTTTTCGACGCGGTGGTCGGCAAGTTCGGAGATGTGCACGAGACCGTCGCGGCCCGGGAGAATTTCGACGAATGCGCCAAACGGCTGGATCGTCTTGACCTTGCCCTTGTACTTGCGGCCCGGTTCGGGTTCGGCAGTGAGTTCTTCGATCATGCGACGGCAGACTGCAGCGGCCTTGCCACTCGGAGCGGCAATGTCGATGTTGCCATCGTCGTCGATGTTGATGGTGCAACCCGTCTGAGACTGCATGCCCTTGATCACGGAGCCACCGGAACCGATGACGTCACGGATCTTCGTGGTCGGGATGCGCATCTTGATCATGGTCGGAGCCTTGTCGGAAACCTTCGGACGCGGAGCGGCGAGGCCGAGTTCAGCCATCTTGCCGAGGATGTGCAGACGGCCTTGGCGAGCCTGTTCCAGAGCTTCGCGCATGAGTTCCGGCGTAATGCCGCGGATCTTGATATCCATCTGGAAGGCAGTGATACCTTCGGCAGTACCCGTCACCTTGAAGTCCATATCGCCGAGGTGGTCTTCCGTACCGGTGATGTCGGTCAAGATCTTGATCTTGCCGCCTTCCTTCACGGAACCCTTTTCGGAGATGAGGCCCATGGCGACACCTGCGACCGGAGCCTTGATAGGAACGCCAGCGTCCATCAAGCTGAGGCAGCCACCGCAAACAGAGGCCATGGAAGAAGAACCGTTGGATTCCTGAATTTCGGAAACCACGCGGATGGTGTACGGGAAGTCTTCCGGCAGCGGAAGAACGGCAGCGAGAGAACGTTCGGCGAGGTGGCCGTGACCGATTTCGCGGCGGCTCATGCCGAGGCGCTTGCATTCACCCACGCAGTACGGCGGGAAGTTGTAATGCAGCATGTAGCTCTTGGAGCCTTCGCCCTGCAGGCTTTCGTAGCGCTGTTCGTCGGCCTTGGAGCCGAGCGTGCAGACAACGAGACCCTGGGTTTCGCCGCGCTGGAAAATCGCGGAACCGTGAGCGCTCGGGAGAACGCCGAGTTCGATTTCGATCGGGCGGACTTCGGTCGTAAGACGACCGTCAAGACGCACGTCTTCGTTCAAGATCATTTCGCGCATGGCAGTGCGTTCATAGTCGCTGAAGATTGCCTTAGCGTCTGCAACGAGAGCAGGATCCTGTTCTTCGTCCTTGCCGATGATAGCGAGAATGCGTTCGTCTTCGAGCATCTTCGCGCAGAGGTCTGCCATAGCCGGATAGAAGTCGGTCTTCACCATGTTGGAGTGGACGTCCTTGTTCAGTTCGTCCCACACGACTTCCTTCACCGTGGCGAGAAGCTTTTCGTGGGCTTCGCCAACGTGCTGCGGCTTGAGTTCCATCTTGGGCTTAGCGCAGCGGTCCACCAGTTCCTGTTGGGCCTTGCACATAGCCTTGATAGCTTCGTGACCAGCGAGAATTGCGTTAATCATCGTGTCTTCGGACACTTCGTAGGCACCGCCTTCCACCATGCAGACGGAATCTTCGGTACCGGCGACCACCAGGTCCAGATCGGCGCAGGCCATCTGTTCGTAGGTGGGCATCACGATGTTCTGGCCATCGACCACGGCCACGCGCACGGCGGCAACCTGCTGTTCGAAGGGCAGTTCGGAAAGACCGATGGAGAGGGATGCTGCAGACACGCCGAGCACATCCGGTGCAAACTTGCGGTCAGCAGAAAGAACCTGCACAATCACCTGGACTTCGCGAGTGAAGTTCTCGGGGAACATCGGGCGAATCGGGCGGTCGATGATACGGGCAGAAAGCGTTTCTTCGTCGGACGGACGTCCGGCTTCGCGCTTGTTGTAGCCACCCGGGAGGCGACCAGCAGCGTAGGCCTTTTCGCGATATTCAACCGTGAGCGGGAAGAAATCGCCTTCTTTTTCTTCGCCGTAGCAAACCGTGGAAAGCACAAAGGCGTCGCCCATCTTGGCGACGGCTGCACCACGAGCCTGCTTGGCGATACGGCCAGTTTCGAACGTGATGACACGGCCATCGGGAAGCGTCACGGACACTTCCTTGGGGTCGAGCATCTTGCCGTACTTGGCTTTGTATGCGTCAATAGACATAGATTATCTCCAGTCCGCAGAATTAGCCGCGGAGACCGAGTTCCTTGATGAGAGCACGCTGAGCAAGAATATCCTGTTCACCGTAGTACTTGAGGAGGTTGCGGCGCTTGGCAACCATGGCAGACAGACCGCGGAGGGAGTGGAAATCCTTCTTGTGGCTCTTGATGTGTTCCGTCAGGTTCTTGATCTTTTCCGTGAGGATAGCGATCTGGACGCGGACGTTTCCGGTATCCTTTTCGTTTGCACCAAACTTGGCGGTGAGTTCTGCAGCTTTTTCCTTAGTGATAGTAGCCATTATAGCCATTCCTTTTTTTTGATTGTTGTTTCATTACATGTTTTTGTCCGAGTTTCTCTGCTCTTGCACCAGTGGAATTGGCGAATCTGGTCACAGGACCCAGTCAAAAATGCAATTTGCGGGTAATTATAGTAATTTGGCTGGCTGGCAATGGGGTTTTAGAAGCGGGAACCGCTCCAAAAGGGTGAAAAGGGCCGCTGAAAACGCGGGTGCGGCGACTTGCGGGCTGATTTCGGGAAATTGCAGGCTGATTTCGGGGCGAAAATGGCCGAGCCGCGGGAAATCGGGAGCAGAATTCGGCAAATTGGGGGCGAATTTCAGCAAATTGGGGATTAAACGGGGCGTTTTTAGCCACTTCAATCCCCAATTTTCAGAACAAACTAACAAGATTTTTGCCAATTCAGGGCTTTTGAGGTCTAAATTCGCCCCAAGTGGGGATTAAATCGGCAATTTTGGAGCATTTTATCCCCACCTCCCCTGCATTTTCGCCCCCGATAGCACATACAAACTAAATTTTTTGGGATTGAGCAGCGGTTTTTCAGCACATTTAATCCCCAATTTCGCAATTTTTCTTCACTCGCACGCCGAATCACGCAAGAAATTTGCACTTTTCGCCTTTTTTTTCGAAAAGCGCCTCAGAAGTTGCTTTTCGCCGCAACTAATTTGTATTTTCCAAGCAATCAGGCTCAGCCCTCGTTGTGTCGCGATGCGAATGCACGCCTTTTCTTATATGGTTAACCCTATGTCCACATGAACAACCTGGAGCTCATCCATCCCGATGACCTGCAACAACGCATGCAGGCGCAATCCGAAAAACTCTTCGACACAATCATCCGCCTGCGCTCGCGCGTGGCAAAAGCCCCGCCGGGGCGACTCCGCACAACAATCCGCGGGAACAAGCCCCGGTATTACCACATAACAGACCCCAAGAAGGCGAACGGCCAGTATATTCCCCGCGGCGAAGAAGCCCTAGCGGCAAAACTCGCGCAGAAGGAATACGACACCACGCTGCTTCCCCTGTTGGAGCGGCAACTGGAACTTGTCAACAACTTCATCGACGAATACCGCCCGCTGGCGCCCGACGACGCGTACGCGGATTTGCCCGATTGCCGCCGGCAGCTCGTGACACCCGCGCGACTTGCCGACAGCGAATATGCGAAGCGCTGGCTCGCCCTCCCCTTCAAGGGCAAGTCCATCGCAGAAGACCGCCCCGAATATGCGACCGCCCGCGGCGAAAAAGTCCGTTCCAAGTCCGAAGTCATCATCGCGGACACCCTCCTGCGCATGGGCATCCCGTACCGCTACGAGTTCCCGCTGAAACTGAAATTGCAGCACGAAAAAAGCGCGACATTCTTCCCCGACTTCACGTGCCTCAACCTGCGCACCCGCGAGGAAATCCTGTGGGAGCATTTCGGCATGATGAACGACAGCGATTACGTCCACAAGGCAATGGACAAACTGGACATCTACGAAAGAAACGGGATTTTCCCGGGAAAGCGCCTGATTATCTCGCGCGAGACGACCGAAAAGCCGCTGAACGTCAAGACCATCCAGAAGTTGGCGGAAGAATACCTGCGGTGAAACCGATTGATTGTCCGGAAGGGGCCACCTGCGAACGCGCATTTCCGAGCACGTTCTTGGACATGTTTTTTGCCTTTTTAGTTAAAACTTTTCGTGTGGAATTTCTGAAAAATTCCATTTAGGATAAAACAATTACAGCGCACCTCAAGGTGCGTTGTAATTATTTTCAAAAATTTTGATTATTCCTCTAGCTTAGTACAGCGGACGGAGAAACCGTGAGTTTTGTACGTTTCCTGCTCAGTTAGGTACTCTCCCGAACGAGATGTTGCAGCGGCAAACGCTGTTGAAATTACTTCACCATTTTTAGAATAAGAACCTTCGTCGGGATAATACCAATATGTAGCCTCACCTATACGCGTTAATCTTCGATCCCAAATATACCCTGCACCGACGAGGGAATAGCCGCTGTAATTAAAGCCCCCAAATGATATAGCTCGAGCGTCTTGAATTCCGTGCTTATTGTTGTCCGCATGAAGCACAATGTAAAAATCGTCCTGAGTCAGAAGCCGCCAGCCATCCGGACAGATGCCCTGGTGGTTCGGCTGGATTAAATCGGCGCAGCTTTCGGTATTGCAGCGGCTCGGCAGTTGCATCATCTCGGCCCACTGGTAGAGGCCACCGTAGCGGTCGCAATTTGTGGTATCGTCATCATAGCAGAATCGTTCAATCTTAGAATCATTCGCCTGATCATCGTCATAGAAAATCATTTTACCAACATTCAAATTTTCCGCCATTACGGTCACAGAAGCGGCCTCGCCTTTTTTGTTTTTCCCGTTTATCGTAATGTAGTAGTAGCTACGACCATTGCGTTCATCAACAAAGGTCTTATAATCGCTGCTTTTGATACGAATAGCATCACCCAAATCAGCCTTATGGTCATACGGGACATAGCCGCTGCTACTGGGAACACTTGAACTCGACTGCTGAGTGACGCTGGAGGAGGAGTTCTCACTACTGCTCGATTGCGGAGTGACGCTAGAGGAAGACTTCGCGCTGCTGCTGGATTTCGCAGAGCTGCTACTTGAATCGTCATTGCGAGAGCTCGAAGAGCTCGTGGCAATCTCCTTACTGCTGCTGGACACACTTGTCTCGCTTTCGCTCGATTTCGGTGTGACGCTAGAAGACGACTTCGCACTACTGCTCGACTTCGGTGTGACGCTAGAGGATGACGGCTGCGCGGAACTACTCGATAGATCCTCGCCCCCTTCGGCTGAGCTCAGGGCAGGCTCCGCCGAGGATGACGAACGCACGGAGCTACTCGACTTCGCGTTGACTGAAGAAGAAGACTTGGCAGAGCTACTGGACACACTTGTCTCGCCTTCGCTCGACTGCGGTGTGACGTCTTCGATACTGCTGGACGACTCGTCGTCGCGCGGGGCGAAACTGCTCTCGTCGTCACAGGCGGCAAAAAATGCGAGAGCCAATCCCAGCAGAAAACGCTTCATACAGAAAATCCTCCTACGTTACGTTGTATATTTAGCAAATTTTCCTTCTAGCCTCCACCCGGTTTTTATTATATTCCCCGCAAAAAGGATTGAACATGACGATTGACGAATTCCTGGGCGAAGCGAAGACGGTGGCGATTTTCGGGCACGTGAGGCCCGACGGCGACTGCGTGGGCAGCACCACGGCCATCTACAACTACATCCGCGACAACTTCCCGGGAATCCGCACGGACCTGTTCCTCGAAAAGTTTCCCGAAAGCTACAAGATCCTGCGCGGGGCAAGCGATGCGCGCGAGGCCTACACCGCGGATTGCAACGGCGGGCACCCCTACGACCTCGCCTTCCTCATGGATACCCCGAGTTTTGAACGCGTGGGGGCGAACGGCGCGGAATGCATCCGTGCGGCGAAAAAGACGATAAACATCGACCACCACATTTCTAATCCGCTGAACCTGTGCACCCTGAACCTCGTGGAACCCGAAGCGAGTTCCGCTTGCGAGGTGGTGTACGTGAACATCGACAAGGCGAAGGTCGGGCGCGAGACCGCGAACAGCCTGTACCTGGGAATCGTGCACGACACGGGAGCGTTCAAATTCAGCAGCACCGGCAAGCGCACCATGCAGGTGGTCGGCGACCTTATAGAGAAGGGTATCGACTTCGCGAAAATCGTGAACGAGACGTACTACACGCGCACCTACAAGCAGACGCTCGTGACCGGGTTCGTGATGCAGAACTGCAAGCTCGGGCTCGGCGGTAAAGTGGTCTACGCCCACATCACCCCCGAAGACATGGAACGCTTCGATGTTTCGCCCGTGGAACTCAGCAACGTCATCGACACCGTGCGTGAAGTCGGCGGCACCGAAGTGGCCCTGTTCCTGTACCCCGTAAACGGCAAGTACAAGATTAGCCTGCGCAGCAACTACATCGTGGACGTGAACGCCATTGCCCGCGAGTTCGGCGGTGGCGGCCACACCCGTGCCGCCGGCGGCGACACCTGCGAAGCGCCCGAAGTTGCGATTGAAAAGATTCTGAAGCTCATCGAAAAGCAGCTCTAAAATAAATTTACGGTCAATCCTTCTCTTTTTTAGTTATATTAAAAAATAAGAAGAGAAGGAGGACCCCCTCATGAAGGGCAAATTCATACACAGGCTATCAGCAACAATCGTCATCACGATAGGCATCCTTATAGGATGTTCAGACAACGTAAGCGACGTACCTAACGCGTCGAGTGAAATTTCCAGCGACCAAACCAACAGTTCTGCACTAGAATCTTCGGGTTCCGAGGTTTCAAGTTCCGAAATTTCAGGTCCTGCGCCATCGAGTTCCGCAAATCCGAATTCCGGCTCAGGCCCCTCCAGCTCCGCAGCCGCTTTATCCAGCCAGGCAGAAAAACCCACAAGTTCAGCAACAGACCCTTCAAGTTCGGCGAAAAATCCCTCCAGTTCAGCAGGGGCCAGTTCCGCAGGCAACAGCGCGAATTCATCTTCTTCCGGACCGATTGCGCGTTCGTCCAGCAGCTACAGTAAATTACTTGACGAGCCCCAAGATGAGCGCCACAAAATTTACCGTCTGCTCTACCCTGTCGAGAACGGGAAGCTCGACACAGGCTTTTTTGACCAGGGCAGCTGCGACATCAAGACAGACGGCTCCTTTACGTGCAATCAAAAAAGTTGCATAGAATATGTCGGAGGGTACATCAGCTTCCATAGCGAAGCAATGTTCCCCAATAACGAGCACTACTCCAAGTATTTCCAAGGCAGCACCGACGAGACAAGGCTCATCGACATCAACTTGGGCGACAGCGCCCTCACATCGTACATTCCCTATGCCGACATCCCAGAATTCGACATAAATGACGTCAAAAGCAAACTATCGACACTTCCGGCAGCCACTTGCACCACGCTGGTGCAGTTCGTCAGCAACTACAAAATGAGCGCAAGCGGGCTCCCCGAAGGTTTTGTCTTGCACCTAGACGCCAATTTCAATTTCGAAACACGAGAGCGTGTGACGGAGCCCTATTCCATGATATTCCCTAAAGAGGAACTGGACACCGTCAAGGCGAACATCGGCGAAAATGAAAAACGCATTGAACACGGCTACAAGTTATTTGACGAAAAATTTTATATCAAGCAATCCAGCTACTACAGCAAGAGTTCCATAGAATACAACACCTATGTAACCGATCAGGGTTGCGGCATTGTATCGCAGTCATATATCCCCATGCCAACAGGCGCCGCAGGCCTTTGCCAAGGCTGGCACATCCCCGAACTCGCCCAAACGTTCTCGGTACGCTTCATCAACACCTCGGACAAAACCCCGGCATCGTTCACGTGGAAGCTAACCTACATGGACCAGTTTGGCCGTGGCGGCACCATCGACATCACGACGCAGCTCAAGTAACGCTAAAAAAGGAACAGCGCAATGGCGAGGGCGATAAACACGCAACCGCTGAACCAGTTGAGGTTGCGGTTCGCCTTCGGGCTGTTGAGCATGAACTTCTTCACGGCACCCGCAAGTAGCGCGATGGAGCCGAACACGATGAAGGTAGCCGTCACGAATTCCGCGCCGAGAATACCCATCTGGAGCGACGGGCTCATGTCACGGCTCATGTCGACTGCCGGCGGAATAAACGAAAGCGCGAAAAGTACTGCCTTCGGGTTCGTGAGGTTCATGATGATGCCGCGCAGGTAGAGCCTGCGGAACGAAAGGCCCGCGCCCTCCGCACCTGCACTGCCCGCGCCTTCCTTGCCCGCGACCATTGCGCCCTCCCCGCCCGCGCGCATCTCGCCAGCATCACCCGCGTCCAGTTTCACCACTCCAGCGCGGACCTGGAAACTCTTGTACGCGAGGTAAAGCAGGTACGCCGCCCCGCAGCACTGCAACACAAAAAATGCAATCGGGCTAGCCGCAATCAGCGCGGACACCCCCACAATCAGGAGCACCGTCTGCACGCAGATGCCCGTGCACAGCCCGCAGATTACGCTGAACCCCGCCTTCGCGCCATGGGTCGCACTCTGGGCGAGCACGAACAGGTTGTCCGGCCCGGGAGCCAAAGCCACCACGAGGGCTGCTACAAAAAATTCAAGCATATATCGCTCCGGCGCGATCCCGGCCTAAAGGTTTTCCAAGAAGCTGTCCACATCCATTTCCGCAAGCCCCTTCTGCAATTCGGCAAGCGCTTCGTCGGATATGGCATGCGTAGATTCGGACCCGCGTTCTTCGGCACGGGCGTTTGATTCTTCCACGAGCTTTTTCAAGGAGGCGGCAACCTCGCTCACTTCGCCGTCGCGCTTCATGACCGCATTCAGCACACGGTTCAGGCGTTCGCGCAATTTCGTGAATTCGTCCCGATCGAGTTCCGAGGTCACGCCCGCACAATGCATCAGCGGAGTCTTGCACTTCGCACAGGCAAAGACCATCATGGACGAGGGTTCGCCGTCCAGCATCACGTTAAAAGTCGATCCACAGTGTGGGCAATCGATACGCAGTTCACTCATGTTCCATAATGTAGAAATTTCGGCCCCAACAAGCCAAAGACGCTACAAAAAACTATTTTTTTAACGACCCTCTTGCTTTGCGTCCCCTCGCATACACCTTTTTTCCTGTTCGTTGATGTAATTTTTATCTATACCCCCCGACTTCGAACCTTTGGTTCCCCGCTCAGGATGACACAACAGCTCCTGCCAAATAGTTCAGCGGCACCAAACGACAAAGTCGGCCCATATTGCTGACCACTATGCTCTGTCATTGGCTTTATCACATTACCAGTATTGACCTTTTCGACGGCCGTCTCTTCCGTGCTGGCGTCGCCGCCATGCTCTCCATCGTCCTCGTCCTGTTCTTCATGCCCAAGTACATCCGCCTCCTGCAGGGGCTCGATGCCACCAGCGACTTCGACAAGGACGGCAAGACCAAGTCTCCCCCGATCATGGGCGGGCTCCTCCTGGTAGTGGTCGTCGAGGTAGTCTCGCTCCTCGTCTGCAAGATGAACGGCTACACCATATCGACACTCGTGATTCTCGCAGCCTTCTCTGCCGTGGGCGCCATCGACGACATCGCGAAGGTCCGCGCCAAGCGCCTCATCAAGCTCGGCAAGCTCAAGGCGGCCGACTACATGGACAAGGCGGACGGCATTTCCAGCAGCCTGCGCCTGTTCCTCTACTTCCTGTTCAGCCTGATCGTCGCGATTTTCTGCTACAAGTTCATCCCCGAGCTCAAGGGCGACCTCACCATCCCCTTCTGCCCCATCGAAATATTCCAGCTACACCTCCCCAACTGGATTTTTGTCGCCTTCATGACGTTCGTCATCGCGGCTAGCGCAAACGGAACGAACTTTACCGACGGTCTCGACAGCCTTGTCTCGGTGCCTATCCTTACGAGCATGATTTTCGTGGGCCTTGTCGCCTATGTGAGTGGCAACTTCATCTTCAGTACGTACCTGCACGTGCCGTACCTGCCCGGCTGCGACGAACTCTTCCCCATAGCCATGTCCATCGCGGGTGCGCTGCTCGCCTACCTGTGGTTCAACAGCCCCCCGGCCGAAATCTACATGGGCGATGCGGGCTCCGTAGGCTTTGGCGCCACCATCGGCATCATGTTCATCCTGGTGCAGGCGGGGCTGTTCCTCCCCATCGTGTGCGTAATCATCATTGCCGAAGCCTGCTCCGTGCTCCTCCAGATCCTCTGGTTCAAGTTCACCAAGAAGACTACAGGCACAGGCAAGCGCATATTCCTGTGCGCACCGCTCCACCACCACTACCAGAAGAAGTGGGAAGGCAAGTTCCCGAGCAAGCCCCTGATGAACTCGAAAATCGTGTGGCGCATGCACCTGATAAGCATCTTCGCGCTTATCGTGAGCATGGTGATATTCTTCGGCATTAGGTAAAAGGGGGAAGAATCCCCCTGATTGCAGCCTTGCTTGTGTCATCCTGAGCGAAGTTGAAAGATCTAAGCAAGGCTTTCATCACCTCCTCGCCTAAGGGCTCCGCCCTTAAGAACCCGATAATGCGGGATGGAACCAAGCACGAAATTGCGAAGGCCACATGGTTCCTTCCTTAGCTGAAAAAAAATATTAGTCGCCATGAATGGCGACTTTTTTGGCTTTTGACAGCTTTTGTCATTCAATAAAAATATATTTGAAAGAAGATTGCAGCTTGTGAATGCAAAGCCAAACGACTCGATTGTAAATATGAAAAAAATCACACAAGGAAGGCTGGGTATGTGTAAAATAATTTATAAAGCGATGTTGGTGTTAGTTGTCGCTTGTTCGCAGCTCTTTGCAGGTGATTTATTGAACTTGTTTCTTTACGGCAGGAACACTTCTGGCTACTACTCTGCAGAGAGGCAAATTGAAGAGAACACTCGTGGTATTCGTTCCGATATGGATGATCTTGAAGATGAAGTTGATGAATCCGCAGACAAAATCGTGGATGCGGTAAAGAAAAGCAAGCTTCCTAAAAATAAAGCGTCCATTTTTTTTAACAGCGTTCTAGAATCATTCAATGAACGTTATCCAGTTGAATTGCAAGGATATGCGCATGCCATGGTTGTGACAGCAAAACGATATAAGATGAATCTTATAAAGCTGAATCGAGTTTTGGTTGAAGACGCCATGATGGAAGGCGGTATCGCATACACAGAGGCCGAAATAGATGCGATCCTGTACAAAAATCTTGATGAACTTGGCTTCTATTTAAAGCAAGGCAAATATTTTCTTGATGGAGAACATGTAAATATGGGTTCTTTTTCAAGGAAAGTCAAAAACACTCCGATTTATAAACGTTCCGGTTCTATAGATGTTAGGCCTAAAGTAAAAATCAAGAAACTAGATAGCGCTAGAGTACAAGTTGTCGCAAAGATTAATTTGCCAGATAGCTTAGAATCCTGGATTGAACTTTGTAAACTGGGAGAAGAAGGCTGCATCCGTTCAAAAAAACAATTCCAGGATAGTGTTATAACAGACACTCTTTCTTATGGGGTGCCAGGAATGTATTATGTCGGGGTTCAAGTGAATGGTTTTCTCTCTAGAAACAATGTTAGAGACAAAATAGCTGGGCCGTATATGGAAAATCGCGGAGGCTGGGGAAGACATATTCATTACAACTCAAAAACAATCAAACTAAAATAGATTGCAATGTAACCCCTTCCCAAAGAAATGATGTTTTTTTCAAAAAAACATCAATTTTAACAGAAAACTTTCATCGTACGCGTCGTAACTTTTGTTACTGTAAGCTTCCCCATACCTACATCCAATCGGCATGGCAGATGAACTCCGACGAAAAAAATAGCGCGGAACTCAATTCGCTGAAACTGGCCAAGGATTTCTTCTCAAAAATCATCGTACAGAACGACATTCCCGAGACATTTCGCGATGCAGACGGAATTCTTCATGTGAACTTGATTGAATTTTTGCTGAACCCGGATATTATATAATAAGAACGGACTCGTCTTTGCTATATTGTAACGCATGAGCGACATTATTGAAACTTTGAACGCTGCCGGCCAGCAGGAGTTGGCGGCTCATCTCGAAACATTGACCGGGGAGGCGCGCAAGCTTCTCGAACGCGACATCCTGAGCCAGGACTGGGAAGAACTGAAGGCTCTCTACACCGAAAAGTCGAACGCTTCGCTCGAAGACAACGTGTCTGCCGATTTGAAGCCGATGCCGTTCAGGATTGCCGAAGACGACCTCAAGTACAACTACTGGAAAGAAATCGGAGAGATGCTGCTCGGGAAGGGCAAGGTGGCCGCATTCCTCGTAGCAGGCGGCCAGGGTTCGCGCCTCGGGTTCGATGGCCCGAAGGGCATGTTCGATATCGGGCTCCCGAGCCACAAGAGCCTTTTCCAATTGCAGGCAGAACGCTTGCAGAACCTCGCCGCACAAGTGGGCCACCCCATTCCCTGGTGCATCATGACGAGCCCGCTTAACCACGAGGCGACCGTCAACTTCTTTACCGAGCACAACTTCTTCGGCATGGACCGCGACAACATCCGCTTCTTCGAGCAGGGAACCATCTGCGCGCTCACGCCCGATGGCAAGGCCGTGCTTGACGGCGACAGGCTCGCCCTCGTGCCCGACGGAAACGGTGGCTGCTTCCGCGCACTCGCCCAGAGCGGCACCCTCGCCTGGCTCGTAGAGAAGGGAATCCAATACGTGTTCCTCTACAGCGTCGACAACGCGCTCTGCCGCATTTGCGACCCGGCATTCATCGGCGCACTCGCCGACAACGGGATGGCCGTCAGCGCCTCCAAGGTCGTGCACAAGGCTAACGCATCCGAAAAGGTCGGCATTTTCGCCTTCCAGAACAAAAAGCCCGGCGTGGTCGAATACAGCGACCTTCCCGAGAACTACCGCGACATGACGAACCCCGACGGAAGCCTTGTATTTGACGGCGGGAACATCGCCATTCACTTGTTCAAAATTTCGGCCCTCCGCAAAGTACAGACCGGCAAGCTCCCGTGGCATACCGCCAGGAAGACCGTCTGCGGCATCGAAAAATGCTGGAAATTCGAACAGTTCCTGTTCGACGCCTTCCCGCTGCTGGGTTCCATGCTCCCCTTCGGCGTCATCCGCGAAGAGGAATTCAGCCCGGTCAAAAACGCCGACGGGAACGACTCTCCGAAAACAGCGCGTACCATGATCGGCAAGCTGCACAAGGAATGGCTCCGCAAGGCACACATCGAAGTGAAGCCGGACAAACTCTACGAAGTCTCCCCCACGCTCAGTTACTCGGGCGAAGGGCTTACACGCAGGCTGTTCGAGCGCGAACTCGGCAGAAACATCCTGGAATTCGACGAACAGTAGCATCTGTCTCGCTGTACTCGTTGCGGCATCACCGTTCCAATGCACAAAATAAAATTCGGCATATATAAAGTTACGTTGCACATATTGCTCCGTCTGCCGGACTTTTTCTACTCGTTCCTTTTTGCCATTGCGTTTCCCGTCTACAAGGCGCTCCACACCAAGCGCGCCTACGGGAGGGTGGAAAGGCATTTGGAAAACGCTCGCAAATACAGCACAGCTAGTAAGGACGGTGCCTCGTTTGCATTAAATGGCGCCGGGCAAGAAGCGTCTTTATTAAACGGCGGCGGGCCCATGCAAAGCGTCACCGCACGCGACGTATTCCATGGCATCTTCTGGGACGCTCTCGATTCGTACCGCGGCCTCGCCCGCATCAAGAGCACGACCGACCGCATCGTGTACGAGAACGAGGAAATCATCCGCGACGCCGTCGCTGAATGTGCGAAAATCGGCATGCCCATCGCCGGCATCAGCATCCATCAAGGCGCCTTCGAACTGATGCACCGCGCCCTCTGCCGCTATAGCGATCACGTACATCTCATCACCGATTCCGTCGGCGACACCGCATTCCGCGACGTTCTCAAGGAACTGCGCAGCGACCCGCACCTCACCGAATACCACCCCGAAGAAACCGGCAAGCTCATCCGCGAGCTCTTCCGCACCAAAGGCATCCTCGCGATGGTTTTCGACCAAGGCAAAAACACCAAGGGCAACACCGTCTCGCTTTTCGGAAGACCGACCACGATGTACCTGAGACTCCCGCAAAAGATCAACAGCATGGGAGCGGGCATCGTCATCTTCCGCACGTTTATCGAGGAAAGCGACAAGCGTAAGCCCCACCGCAAACAGCGCATCGTCATCCGCTTCGAGAAGTACTTCCCGCCGCACTACGAGGCTGAGGGGCGCGACCTCACCGCAGATATCGCCAGTGAAGTCGAAAAATGGATAGCGGAACACCCTGACCAGTGGAGCTGGAATTACCACGGGAATTTCATCGTCTAGCACTTTCTATATTTAGGGCCGAGGTCATAAAATGCCGTTAAACGCAGAAGAAGAATTCCAGATGCAGTGGATCATGAACCACCGCATGGAAGACAAGGACGAGCAGATGCGCGTCGATGCGGAAAACGCCGCCGCAAGGCCCGTGCGCTTGGCGCGCGGACGCAAGATGCGCCGCAACCCGGCCGCCTGGGACCTGCCCATGCCCGAAGACGAAATCGACCTGCACGGCATGACCGCCGACGAAGCCGCAGAAGCCGTCGAGCGGCGCATCGATGACCTCACCATCGCCGGCCTGAAAGTCCTCAGGGTCATCCACGGCGGCGGAAACCCCAGCTACGGGAACGTAAAACGCATCATTGACCGCAAGGTCCGGTCCGAATGGAGCAACCGCATCCGCCTGTACAAAGTCGAGCCCGACAACGCCGGTTCGAGCATCATGATCATCGGAAAACCCGCCAACAGCGACGCGCCAGCACGCCCCACCCCCAAAAAGCCTGCAAAATCCTCCCGTAAAAGGTAAATTTTGCACAATTTTTCAAATTTTTCGCCCCTGACCCCTTTAAAATCTTTCACTTTTTATCTATAATTGTGCCCACCAATCCGGAATATAGCTCAGCCTGGTAGAGCGCTTGCTTCGGGAGCAAGAGGTCGTGAGTTCGAATCTCGCTATTCCGATAAAAAGAAGACCACCCTGAAGGGTGGTTTTCTTTTTATACGCGGAATAGCGAAGTTCAAGAACGAGCGACGTAGTCGTGAGTTCGACTAAATCGCTCAATGAGCGAAGCGAATAATGAGCGATTTAGGGATTATGCCGTAGGCTTAACCCGAAGGGCAAGAACTGAAGCGTAGCGAAGTTCTTGTCCAATCTCGCTACTGTAAACCACAACCTTGACCTGCGAGAATCGCAGGCAAGCCCGAAGGGCAAAAGTTGAACAAAGTGAAACTTTTGGCAATCTCGCTATTCCGTCCCAAATCAATCTCGCTTCCCCTACCCTTTCAAGCACTTTCCGTAATCCCGGATGGCCTTCCAGTAAATTTGGTGTTCCACCTCTAACGGAATCAAAAAGAAATTCTTTAGCTCTGAACTTGTATAATTCCCAATTGTTGCGATAATGAGGATGGACAAAATGATACGTTGAATAGGCCATAAAGGTCATTAAAACAGAAAGAACAGAAATA
>CACXXH010000054.1 GCA_902771595.1 Fibrobacter succinogenes
CGGACGCTTCTCCGGCGGTACGAGCGGCCTCTCCATCGGCCACGCTTCTCCGGAAGCCGCCAACAAGGGTAACATCGGCCTCGTGCACACGGGCGACGTGATTGAAATCGACATTCCGAACCGCTCCATCAACGTGCAGCTCACCGACGACGAACTCGCCGAACGCCGCAAGGAAATGGAAGCCCGCGGCGCCAAGGCTTGGCAGCCGGAGAAGAGAGATCGCGTGGTGTCCAAGGCTCTGCAGGCTTACGCCGCTATGGCATCGTCCGCTGACAAGGGTGCAGTTCGCGATTTGAGCCTCATCGGTGTGAAGTAAAAACAAATCCTTCGACTTCGAGATACGCTCTCCGCCCAGGAAGACACACTCGAAGCCGGGGAGACAATTCAGGAAAGTCTCTGGTGACTCGTATCAACGAGTCGCCTTTTTTTATCCCAGCTTGGTTTCGAGCTCGGCGAGCGTTTCGGCCGCTTCGCTGAATTCGTAATCGTCGACCTGGTTTACAATCTTCTGCAACAGGGTCTCGATTTCGGGATCGAACGCGATATTTTCGTATTCGTCCAAAATGCGCTTGCACCGCGTCGAAGAGCAGGAATCCAAGGCGACCTTCAAGTTGCCCAGCACGCCCTTCAATCGCCCCACAGCTTCCGGGTCTTCACGTTTCGTGGGCTGCACCGGCATGTCGGCATCGATATCCTTCAACACAACGCTCAAGTCCTCGATCAGGTTGTGAAGCGCTTCTTCGAACCTGTTGTATTCCGGGAAGTCGTGCTGCTTCTGCGAAAGCGTGTTCTCGACGGCAGCGCCGAGCGTCTGCACATGCGACGAACCGATTGTCCCGCAAAGGCCCTTGATGGTATGCGTGATGCGCGTGGCTTCCTCGAATTTTGAGGTTTCGACAAGCTTGCGCAATTCGAAATTGTTCCCGCTGTAATCGCGGACGAACCCGTGCAAGATCCTGATATAGATGGTCTTGTTGTTGTTCGCGTGGTAGAGTCCGACAGAAGCGTCGAAATCGCGGACCTTCGAGAACTGCGCGAGGAAATTCGCATCGTCGTCGGCAAGCTGCACATTCCCGGTAGAAACGAGCGTCCTGTTGTGCGGCACGGAACTTTCAGAAGCAATCGCCAGGTAATTCGCGAGGTCTTCGTACAGGAGCGAAGGATCGATGGGTTTCACGATATACGAATTCATGCCCGCTTCGAAACATTCTTCCTTGTCTTTCTGGAACGCGCGCGCACTCATCGCGAGAATCGGCACCTTCTTGAAATACGGGTCTTCCATGTCGCGGATTTCCTTCGTCGCCGTAAGGCCATCCATGATAGGCATCTGCAAGTCCATAAGCACAAGGTCGAACGAACCCGGCTTCAAAAGGTCGAGCGCTTCCTTTCCGTTGTTCGCGACCATCGTAGTAAGGCCGACGGAATTCAAAAGCGAAACGGCGAGTTCCTGGTTCATCAGGTTATCTTCGACAAGCAAAATCTTCGCCGGCTTGAAGTAAATCTTGCGGTTTTCCTTCTTGGTCGCCTTCTGGTACGTGAGCTTCATGCCCATCGCTTCTTGCAAGGCGCTGAGAATCGAGCTTATCTGCGGTGGCTTCGCGATACAGCTGTTGTACCCGAGCTTCGTCGCCATATCCTGTTCGGCTTCCTCGAAATGCAGCGGGTGCATGAGCACCTTCGGAATCTTGCGCATTTTTTCGGGAATTCCCTTCGCAAAATCGAAGCCGGTCTCAAGCCCCATCTTGTAATCGACAAGGAAAATATCGTACGGGTCCTCGCCCGCCTCTTCGTGAGCCTGGATAAGGTCAAACGCTTCCGCAGCAGAGCACGCCTCCTCCACGACAAGGTGCAGTTTAGTGAGGATATGCCGGAGCACGGAGCGCATATTGGCGCAGTCATCCACCAGCAAGATGTTCTTGCCCGCGAAACTGTTGACCGATTTCCACTTGGGTTCACCCGCCTGCGGCGCAATCGGGAGCGATATGCTGAAGAAGAACCGCGAGCCTTCGCCGGAAGTACTTTCGACCTGAAGCTTGCCGCCCATGAGTTCCACGAGGGACTTCGAGATGACAAGTCCGAGGCCCGTTCCGCCATACTTGCGCGTAGTGGAACCGTCGGCCTGCGTAAACGCGTTGAACAGGCGCCCCAGCTGTTCGGGCGTCATGCCGATACCCGTGTCCTTCACGCTGAAGGCAAGGCGCACGTTCTTTTCGGTAACGTTCTCCATTTCCACCTTGAGGGTAATGTCGCCCTTCTCGGTAAACTTCGTCGCGTTGTTCACGAGGTTCGTGAAAATCTGCGAAAGCCTGAGCGGGTCGCCCATGAGCGTCTCGGGAATATCGGGATCCACGTCCACGATAAGTTCAATCGGGCGCCCGGCGATACGTACTTCGGCAAGCGAGGCCACCTCGCTGATGACATCCTGCAGCACGAACTGCGTGACTTCGAGTTCCTGCTTCTTCGCCTCGATTTTCGAGAAGTCCAAAATGTTGTTGATGATACCGAGCAGGGACTTCGCGGCATGCCCGATACGGTCTACAAAGTTGCGCTGCCGTTCCGAAAGATCCGTATCGGAAATCAGGTGCGCCATACCGATAATCGCGTTCATCGGCGTGCGGATTTCGTGGCTCATGTTGGCAAGGAATTCGCTCTTCGCCTGCGTCGCCTGTTCCGCAATTTCGCGAGCCGCTATGATTTCGGAAATATCCGTCATCGAGAACATGTAGCCCACCACGGCCTCGTCGGCCTTGAGAGTCACCGCCTCGCCGCGGAACCAGATTTCGCCATGCCCTTCGTTCGAGGGCAGCATGAACGAATCCTTCCAAATTTCACCTTCGTCAAAGGCCTTCGCGGTCGCTTCCATCACGTTGTCCGGAATGCCGCAAGAAGCAAGGTCTTCAAGCGCTAAGCCCACAAGGCTCCGCCAGTCCTTCTGGAAAATATCGCCGAGATGCTTCGACATGTACTTGATATGCCGCGTGCGGTCGAAAATCATCAAAAGCGAGCGGTCGGCCGAAAGCATGATGGTGTCAAGAATCGTATCCTTCTGAATACCGCTCGTGACGTCGGTAATCATGAACAGGTAACGAATACTGCCGTCGTCTTCTACGAGAAGCTGGAAGAATATCTCCCACCAGAAGTCCTCCCCCTTCGTGTTCCTCACCTTCACGAGCGTCTTTCTCTCGCTGTCGTCGAGCTCGCCGCCCATAGCGACCTTGTGCGCAAACTTCTTGAACTGTTCCGAAGGTATGAACTTCCACAGTACATCGCCCTTGATATCGTCGGCATCGGTGAAGAACTTCACCACATTGCTGCTCGCCTGAAGGATATCAAACGAATCATTCGTAAGGATAAGCGTAAAGTTCGGGCTCGAAAGCAACGTATCGAACAGCGTACTCGAACTCACGCTGTCCTTGAGGTCTTTCTCGATATAGCGTTTGAAAAGTATTCGGGCGACAAGTCCCGCAAAAGACATGAGGACAATCACCGCAAGGATAAGCGCGAACTTGATTCCCTGGAAACGTTCGTTGAACTTGGCAACCACGGTATTCTGGTGCAGAATACGAACAAGGTAATATGGATTCTTCGTCATCGCCGACGCCATGAACACGAAACTCTGGCGGTGGTTGGTCGTCTTTTCCAGACGGACGACATTCCCGTTCCCGTACATCAACAGCGAATCGGCGTCGACTGCGCTCGTGACCATATCTAACAACGTGCCGATACTGTCGAGGTCGATTTTTCCGAGGTTCGTCTGTTCCGGATAATACGAAATGATATTGCTGCTGTTGTCCAGCATCAAGATGATTCCGCCATCAGACTTGTCAATCCCGTCGCTCATCGCCTGGTTGATAATCTGGAGATCCAAATCCTCACCAACAATGCCCTTGACCCGGTTGTTCTTGTCGCGAAGCGCCTGCGAAAGAGTCAAGACCTGCTTGTTGAGCGACTTGCGCATGGTGGGCCCCGTAATGGCCACGCCCTTGCTTCTAGCCCCTTCCAAATACCAGTCCTTGGTGCGGAACTCAGAAACGCCCTTGTCCAAACTGTTGCCGCGGCCACTGATGTATTCGCCCTCCACGGAGCCATAGAAAACATCGAGTACGCCTTCGTTTTTATGCACGCGCTTGCCGAGAATGGACTTGGCGTTCTGCTTGTTGATGGTGCCGACATTCGAAATGAACTTGTCGAAATCGGCCTGGTGTTTGTTCAGTATGTTTTCGCAGGCCTCGACCGTCTTGCGAAGGTGCAATTCGGAACTGCTGTAGGCAGTCGATATAAGCGTATTTTCGAGATAAAAAAGGAATGCAAAGACCAAAAGTACCGTTGCGACAACAAGCGGTACCATATAGACAATCGATATGCGCCAGCTAAGTTTCCGGCGTTTGGAATTCACAATATTCCTTGTCAATGAGTCTGGTCCTTAAACAGTTCGTAGGTTGCGGGCAATTCATCGGCGATTGCAAGGAAGGCGTCGACCACGTCGGGATCGAACTGCGTCCCCTTCGCCTTTACAATCTCTCCAACGGCAAACTGGTGCGGGTAAGCGTCCTTGTAGGGCCTGCGCGAGACGAGGGCGTCGTACACGTCGGCTACCGCCATGAGGCGTGCTCCAACGGGAATCTCCTCGCCCTTGAGCCCGCTCGGGTAACCCTGTCCGTCCCAGCGTTCGTGATGAGCAAGCGCGATGTCTGCCGCGATGCGCACCATCGGGTTGTCGTGCAGTTCCTTGGTAGCGTCCATGAGCACGTCGTAACCCATTCTCGGGTGCTTGCTCATGATTTCACGTTCCTGCTCGTTCAGTTTTGCCGGCTTGCGCAAAATTTCGTCTTCGATACCGACCTTGCCGATATCATGAAGCGGAGCTGCCGTCGCATAGAAGTCCACATACTCGCTCGACGGGATGGCCTGCGTATACTTCGGGTTGTTCTGCAAGACCTCGGCGAGGCGCTGCACGATTACCTGAGTGCGCTTGATGTGACCGCCCGTTTCGGGATCGCGGAATTCCGCAAGCGAACCGAGACTCGTAAGCATGACCTTCAAGGTACGGCGCAAGTCGGCCGTCTTCTCGTCGACAAGTTCATGCAGATGGTCGCGCTGGCGCTTGTATTCGAGCTGGTTCTTCACGCGCAACAAAACGAGCTGTGGGTTGAACGGCTTCCCGATATAGTCCACCGCGCCCAAGTCAAGCCCTATCTGCTCGCTTTCGTTATCCGATTTCGCAGTCAAGAAAAAGACCGGAATGTTCTTGAGTGAATCCATCCCCTTCATGGCTCTCATTGTCTCGTAGCCATTCATCTCGGGCATCATCACATCGAGAAGAATCAAGTCCGGCAGGACCTTTTCTGCGATTTCGATAGCCTTCTTACCATTCTTCGCAACAAAGACGTCATAGTGATCCATCAAGACATTTTCAAGGACTTCAATGTTCGTCTTAGTATCGTCAACAACTAAAATTTTGGCTTTTGCCTGTTCCATAGCCCAAATATATGCTCAAAAAACCAAATAAATCAACCTGTTCTATTCCAAAATGGAATATGTATGTTTTTTTTAAACAACAAGTTACAGTTTTTTCAGTTCGCAACGCTTCTGACCCACTTTTTTTCACCCAAATGGACATTTTTTCAACATAAAAAATCGCTGTATACAATTTTTTTCGAAACGTAAATTTATATTGTGAAATAGCGGCTGCGCCTTGGGAAGCGTGAGAGATCTTCAGCCGTTTTTTTGTATACAGGAAAATGACATGAAAAAATTTTTCGCCACAGCCCTCGTCATGAATTTTGCGATTGCGGGAGTCTCCTTTGCGCAGGATGATATCACTCCGTTCTGGCGCGCGGTCGATAGTCTGAACCTGGGCAATGCGGCAAACGACCTGTACGACGACCTCTCTCTCCTCGACACCATAAAGCTTGGCGGGGAGACCTTCCCCATCACCTGGCAAAGCAGCGACACGCTGTTCCTCTCCCACGACGGGCATATCAACGGAAGGTTTGTCGGCGAAAACAAGGAAGTGACGCTTACGGCGACCGTGCACGACGGCATGACCGACAAAAAACAGGACGTATCGTTCAAGGTGTCCATCCATGGGTACGAGCCCTATTCCAACTACCTTTTTGCGTATTTCCCGGCAAACAACAACGAGAACATCTACTACGCGCTGAGCAACGACGGCTATAACTTTACCGCCATGAACAACGGGAACCGCGTGGTGGCCGCCGATACGGTGAGCATCAAGAAGGGGCTACGCGACCCGCACGTGCTGCGTGCGCCCGACGGCTGGTTCTACATGGTGAATACCGACATGAAGAGCGCCGAGGGCTGGGCGAGCAACCGCGGCATGGTACTCATGAAATCGCGCGACCTTATCAGCTGGAAACACAGCACGGTGCATTTTCCCGACAAGTACAAGGGCAAGAACTTCGCGAACGTGACGCGCGTATGGGCGCCCGAAACATTCTGGGACGATACCTACGACAATGGGGACGGCACCAAGGGCCGCCCGCTCGTATACTTTTCGCTGCTGACCAACGACGGCACCATCAGCTACGACAAGGTGTTCTACGCTTATACGAACAAGGACTTTACCGACCTGGAAGGCGAGCCGACACACTTTTTCGACCGCGGCAGGTCGACCATCGACATGGACATCGTCTATAACCCCATAGACAAGAAGTACCACGCCTTCTACAAGAACGAAGGCGACGGCGGCATCTGCAAGGTGACATCAAATTCACTCATGCCCAAGAGCGGGGCCGCCACAGGATCGCAGTGGAGCAAGCCGAGCAAGGCTTTGCAACAGACGACCGAAGCCGTAGAAGGAGCCGGAGTATTCAAGCTCATCAACCAGAACTCCTGGGTGCTCATGTACGACTGCTACAACAACGGCCATTACCAGTTTACGAGCAGCGCGGACCTCGAAAATTTCAAGTTCATCCAGAACACCGAAATGAAGGGAGCGTTCACGCCCCGCCACGGCACCGTACTCCCGATTACCGCCGAAGAAACGGCCAAACTCATAAAGGCCTTCCCCATCAAGGATTTCGAACCGAGAATCATCGACATTCCCGATTCCATCGGCGTGTGCGACGGCAAGAAGGTCGTGGCTCCGTGCAGCGGCACGAAAATCGTCTCCTACGTGAAGGTCGGTGACGACGGCTGGAACGAGACGCTCGATTTGAAGGTTGCGAAAGGCGCCACGGTGCAGTTCGGCCCGCACCCGTGGGACGGCAAGATTTGGAAATGGGAAGGCCCGGACGGTTTCAAGTCCTCCACCCGCGAGAACACGCTCAAGAACGTGGATGGAGACAAGAGCGGATACTACACGGTCACCTACACGAACGAGACGGGCTGCAAGAGCCAGGCGAGAATCAAGCTGGTCGTCGACGATCCGGCCAAACCCTACAAGGAACCGGATACCTTAACGCATATCGTCGAGCGCGGCATGAACACTCTCGACCTCAAGATTTCCGGAAAGGTCGTCCGCACGGAATTCTTCAGCGTCAACGGCCAGAAACTCAGAGCAAAACCGGACAATGACGGTGTTTACATCAAAAAAGAAATTCTGGATAACGGGATGTCGAGAATTTCAAAAATTTACATAAGGTAAAAACACAATGATTTGCCCCAAATGCAAGCGAAAATACGAAGACGACATGCCCAAGTGCCTCTGGTGCGATGCTCCTAACCCGAACTACGGAGCGGAAGATACACCGGAGAACGAAACCGAACCTGAAATCAAGCCCGAAACCGAGCCCGAAAAAGGACTCTCCCATCACAACTCAAAGGAGCCCGGCCTTAAAATATTCTGGCTAGCACTCCTTCTCGGTTTTACCGGTTTACACTGTACTAACAGCGGCAGGACCCTTCGCGGTGCACTTTACCTGGTTTTCGGTGGGCTGTTTTACAAAATGGTTTACCTCTTCTTTCGGCATAACGGGATTACGATTCCTGCCGCGGTATGCGCTGTCGCCTTTGTCTACAGCACCGTCATTGTATTCCTTTTCCTGAAGGACGTGTGGAAAATATCGCTCGGCAAGTACAGGAACAGAAAGACGGGGAAAAAATACGAGTCCAAATCATGGATGCCCGCATTGGCTCTCATTTTCACAATTTCCCACCTCGTGATGTTGAATTATAACGGATATACCACCTACGAGATTGTATGGAACAATGGTGAACGAGTTACCGCCAAGATGAAACTGGCTGTCGAAGACTACATGCTTGCCCAAAAGAATTATTTTGAACAGAGCGGCAAAATCGGCGACGTAAAGGAGATCCGCTACATGAGCGGATTCGTCAAATGGAACGGACAATTCCTATACAGAATGGACGGGAAAGGTCTTGAAGTCACGTACATGTCAAATTACCACTGCCCGTACAACACTATATGGCAAATTCTCCCAGTCATCCACAACGGCACGCTCGATTGGGAAATCAATCTCCCCGAAAACAGCCGGTGCAACGAATTTGCGCACCAACTCGTGAGCCTCAAGGAATCCCTGAGCAACGTGTCCAAGGAATCAGAGCCCGCCGCAAGCACGCCCGAGCTTGATAAAGGCGTTGACGGGGTCGGCGTAGTTCCAGATACCACCCAGCACGGAGATTCCCTGTAGGGGAAGTTTCTTGATATCGTCCAGGTTCTCGTGATCGATGCCCCCGAAGGCTATAATCCTCGGGGGATTTTCACTGGCATTCTCGAAAATGCAGGAAAGGGACTGCACACCGAGCGTCTTTGCGGGTTCGAGCGCAGACTGAGGCTGGAATACGGGGCCGACGAGGGCCGCAGAAATCCAATCGGGCAGGCTGCCGACCTGTTCGACATCACGGCAAACCGCAACGCAGTTCACGCGCTTCCAGCGTTCGGGAATTTCACCGGCAAGCATGCCACAATCGCACACGCAGCCGCGTACCTCCAAGCGCTCCGCCATATCGGGCGTGCCACGCACCCAGATGCGGTCGCGGTATTCCAGCGGGAGGGAGAGAAGCCAGCGGTCGTACTGCGCTTCGCTCGCGGAAGGAGCGCCCCCGCGGCCACGCTTTTGCAAGATGAGCCTCGTGAGCCCACGCTTGAACATTTCCTCGATGTCATCGAACTCGGAGGAGAAATTGTCGAGGCATGTCGATAGCCAAAGCCGCATATCCGCAATATAGTTTTTTGCCCCTCACAAAACTGCGCTTTTTTCACCAACATTTATTATATTCTACGCATGGCAGAAACAATAGACAGTTCCGCAAAGAACGAAGCCCAGGGCAACGCGCCCGAGGCAGAAAACAAAGCACAAGCCGACGTGCAGAACAAAGCACAAGCAGGTGCAGAAGACCTCGCGAAACTCGCCGATGCGACAAGTTCCGAAGGCAGCAGCATAAACAGCGAGGACTACTGGTTCCTGAAACTGAACGGAAATTGCTAGAAAGGCAGAATGAAACAGCCAGCAGAACATAAGCAAGAAAAGGAACGCTGCATTCTCGTGGGGATTTCGACCCCGAAAGTGCGCAACTGGATGGCAAGCGAGCAGCTTGCTGAACTCGGGCGACTTGCCGAAACCGCAGGCGCGGTCGTCGTCAAGAGTTTCTTGCAGCGCGTCCAGAATTTCAACCCGGCCACCCTCATCGGTGAAGGCAAGGTGAACGAAGTCAAGCGCGCCCTCGAAGAAGAAAATGCGAAGATGGTCGTGTTCGACGACGACCTTTCCGGCTCGCAGGTCAGGAACCTGGAGCAGCGGCTCCCCGGCATCAAGGTGCTCGACCGCACGGGCCTCATTCTCGATATTTTTGCGAAACACGCCATCACGGCAGAGAGTCGCCTGATGGTGGAAGTTGCGCAGTTGCAGTACATGATGCCGCGCCTCACCGGTGCATGGACGCACCTTTGCCGCCAGCACAACGGCGGTATCGGCACCAAGGGCCCGGGCGAAACCCAGCTGGAAACGGACCGCCGCATGATCCGCAAGCGCATTCAGGAACTGAAGAAAAAACTCGAGAAAATCGAGGAGGCGCGCGAAAGCCAGGCAGAGAACCGCAACGACATCTTCCAGGTGGGCATCGTGGGCTATACGAACGCCGGCAAGTCCACCCTCACGAACCGCCTGACCGGCGCGGACGTGTACGTGGAAGACAAACTGTTCGCCACCCTCGACAGCACCACACGCAAACTTTACCTGGACGGGGAGAACATCATCCTCTCCGATACCGTCGGGTTTATCCGCAAGCTCCCCCACAACCTCATCGAAACCTTCAAGAGCACGCTCGGAGTGGCCGCACATGCGGACTGCATCCTGGAAGTCGTTGACGGGAGCGCCCCCGATTACCGCGACCACCTGGAAGTCACGCACAAGACGCTCGAAGGCATCATCGACAAGGAAACGCCCCGCATCCGCGTGTTCAACAAGGCCGAAATCTGCGACGAGGCGCGCCGCACGGAACTGCGTGAAAACTACCCCGAGGCAATCCAGATAAGCGCCCGCGAAAACATCGGGATGGAAAGGCTCAGGGCCGCATTCAAGGAGCAGCTCGAAGCCTGGAAAAAGCGCAGGTTCGCCCGCGAAGAGCAGGAAAGGGAACGCGCCGAAGCTCCCTGGCCAAATTAATTGATAATTGATGATGGATAATGTATGATGTATGATGTGGAATGACAAGTTCAAAAAGAGTCTGATATGAATAGAGAAGAACTGAAAGAAAAATACGGAAAGAAACGCGTGCCGCACGAATGGCGCAAGACGGACTGGTTCACCACTCTCGTCGTGACGTTTTTCGGTTCGGGAATGAGCCCGAAGGCACCCGGCACCATGGGAAGCCTCGCCGCCGCGATTGTCGCCTACCCCATGGCCATCCTGAGTTCCAGATACTGGTTCCAGTACACCCACGTCATCAACGAGCAGACCACCGGCACCCGGTCTTACGGGCTATTCCTCGTCGCGGCCCTCATCGTATTCTTCGCCTCCATCCCGTTCGTGAAAAAAGCGATGAAGGATACCGGCACCGAAGACCCCGGCTGGATTGTCATCGACGAAGTCTGCGGCATCTTCATGAGCCTCGCGTTCATCCCGGCCGAAATCATCATCGCCCACCCCTGGATTCTGGCCGCCGCGTTCGGGCTGTTCCGAGTCTTCGATATTTTGAAACCGCTCGGAATACACAAATTTGAGAAATTCTCCGGAGCCTGGGGCGTGATGGCGGATGACCTTCTGGGCGGATTCTACACAGGAATCCTGATCTGGCTCAGTTTCATCGCTTTTCCCTTTCTAGGCTAGCTAGAACTTAATCGGGTAAAGCAAGAACCAGTGGAATTCCGGATAAACTTGTATTGCCGGGGCGGGCAGCTTGAAGTAATTCAGGTACTTGATGAGCGAGCGCGCTAAACGGCTCTGCGGGCGGAAAGCCTCGAGGTCGTAGTCGAAGGCAAGATAAACTTCGCGGCGCCTATCCGCGTCATCCGCATGGAAATCCATCGCCTTTTCGTTGATGCTCAACCCTGCGGCAAAAGCGAGCCAACTCGGGTAATACTTCTGCACTACAGAAGGTAAAAGACGGTACGGTTTGAAGGACGCCCAGAAAGTCTGGTTCACGTAGTCATCGGTAAAGACAGCTTCTCCTCGATGAGTCGTTTTGTCGTAAAAGTACGTGGAATTAATCCAGTAGCTCCACTTCAGGTCAACATACTTGAATACAGGAACATACCGCTCGGCCATCGGCAAAAAACCGCCAAGCGTCCCCGAAAGCACATCGAAAATGCTGAAACCCCAGGCTGGCGAATAGCCGTCCTTCACGTCGATTGCGATATGCGTCGCCATCGCGGAGAGGCCGGCGAACAGGTACGACTTGAATTCCGAAAGCCCGGCCCAGCGGTAGCCCTCGTAAAAGCTCTCCCCGAGAATCACGCCCGCGGCAAAATGCCCGAACTTGTCCAGGTTCAGCGCGTATTCAAAGTCATTCTCCATATGGAAATGGCTCGAATCGTTATCCCACCAGCCCTTCGCAAACACAAACACGTAGGCGGCCGCATAAGACGAAAGCGTGAGGGCGCCGACCCCGCCGACCTTCCACCACGAAACTTCGGAACGGATATCGACGGAATCTTCGCTGCGGTAATCCCATGTGGAATCGCGCCAGGTGGGCGGATCAAAAGGAGCCGCCTGCGTGGACTGCACAAGACAAACCAACGCAAACACAAAAACAGCTAAGTATTTAGAAAGTGAAATTTTCACGTTTGTAAAGATAGAAAACAAAAAAACCCCGGAGAATGAACTCCAGGAGGCAAATTCTAATGAGGAATGTGTAATGTGTGATGTGGAATGTATAATTTCACATTCCACATTTCACATTGATTAGTCGCGGGCCAAGAGGAGCACGCTGTTCTGGCCGCCGAAGCCGAAGCCGTCGGAGAGGGCGTACTTGAAATCGTGGCTCGTATTCTTGTTGGCGCAGACATCCAGGTGGATGCGTTCGTCCTGGTTGAACACGTTGGTGGTCGCGTGGATCATCTGGTTCTGCAGCGACTTCACGGTGATGATGGCTTCGAGAGCGCCAGCGGCACCCAGGGCGTGGCCAATCATGCACTTGGAGGAGTTCACCTTGAGGTTGTCAGAAGCACCGAACACCTTTTCGAGGGCGGAACATTCGGCAACGTCGCCAAGCGGAGTCGAAGTACCGTGGGTATTCACGTAGCCCACATCCTTCGGGGAAATACCGGCATCGCGGAGAGCCATCTGGATGGCGAGACGCACGCCTTCGCCGTCTTCACGCGGGGCGGACATGTGGTGAGCATCGGCACTCATGCCAACAGCGGCAACACGAGCCAGGATGTTGGCGCCACGCTTCTTGGCATGGCTCAGGCTTTCGAGAACGAGGATACCGGAACCTTCACCCATGACGAAGCCATCACGGTCCTTGTCGAAGGGGCGGGAAGCCGTTGCCGGATCGTCGTTGCGCTTGCTCAAGGCATGCATCGTGGTAAAGCCAGCGAGAGCGAGCGGGTTCACGGTTTCGTCGGTACCACCAGCGAGCATGATATCGGCGCGGCCAAGACGGATGGCGTCAAAAGCGGCGGCGATGGAGTGGTTGGACGTGGCACAGGCAGAAACGACTGCGTAGCAGGGGCCCATCCAGCCCGTGCGGTTGGAAACCTCACCTGCCGGCATGTTGGTGATAGACATCGGAATGAAGAACGGGGACACGCGGTTCGGGCCACGGTTCGCAAGCATCACCGCATTGTCCGTATAGGTCTGCATACCACCGATACCGGCACCGATAATCACGCCCGAACGGGACGGATCTTCGGCCTTGGGGTCGATTCCTGCATTCTTCATGGCCTGGAAAGCGGAATAGACGGCATACTGAATGCACTTCGAGTACCTAGACTGGTCTCGATTGCTGAAATATTCAGAGCTGTCGAATTCCTTGACCGCGGCTGCAATCTTGACGGGAAGCGTAGAAACATCGAACCTGTCGATGGTGGCGACGCCAGACTTTCCCTGCAGCAGGTTGTCCCAGAGGATGTCGGGGGAATTGCCAAGGGCCGAAACACAGCCCATACCGGTAATTACAACTTCTTCCATAGTAGTTTCCTGTATAACAAATTAACGTGGCCGAATATAGTAAATAAACTTCTTACAATAAAGTGTTTTATTTCTCATCGCCCCGTAAAAACGACAAAACGAGGAAAAAAGCGGACAAAGCGGCAAAAATAAAAAAGGGACAAATCCGCCCCCTCACAAAAAACTACATTTGCACCCGTTATGACAAAAAAGAAAAGCTCTTCCAACCTGGTCTGGATGGACCTTGAAATGTCCGGACTCGACCCTGAAAAGGACGTCATCCTGGAAGTCGCGACCATCGTCACCGATGCTGAACTGAACATCCTGGCCGAAGGACCGGTCATCGCCATTCACCAGGGCGAGAACGTCTTCGAATCCATGGACGAGTGGAACACAACGCACCATACCGCAAGCGGGCTCGTGGACCGCTGCCGACGTTCGCGTTACTCCACCGCCGACGCGGAAGCCGTGACGCTCGATTTCATAAAGCCTTTTACCGAAAAGACCAAGAACGTCCTGTGCGGGAATTCCATTACGCAGGACAGACGCTTCCTATATAAATATATGCCGAACATTTCGAACTGGCTTTGCTACAGGAACATCGACGTCAGCTCCATCAAGGAACTGACCTTCCGCTGGTACCCGAAACTCGAGGAATTCCAGAAGGAAAAGCGCCACGAGGCCCTGAACGACATCCGCGAAAGCATCGCCGAACTCGCCTACTACCGTAAGACGATTTTCAAATGATAAAGTTTTTCAAGTGAAATGAAGTATTATTACGACCCCCAGAACCGCCTTCCTTACAAGAAAAGACTCCGCAACCGCTGCATCGCTATTACTTTGTTCGTTATCATATGCGCATCCATAGGATCGTGCATATATATATCCGGTAACGCCAAACAAAAAAGCCTGATAGTAAACGGCGTCAAGCAAACCTCGGCAGCCGTCGCAGATTCCGCGCAGGCAAGCGCGGCGCAGGATTTTTCCGCCGGCAGCGGCACCGCGGATTCCGCCTCCGCCCCCGAATCCGCCCTCAAACCCTTGACAGGCGACGCAATCGCTACGACGGATGCGGCACCGGAAGCGAGCAATTCCGCGGACATCGATACCGCGGCAAAGGCCATTCCCGAAAACGACCCCGTAGATTCCGCGCACATCAAGGCCCAGAAAGACGTGTTCCTCGCCGAGAAAATCGACAACATGCTCCGCCGATTCAGGCCCATGCACAGCGCCATCCTGGTGGTCGAACCCAAAAGCAACGAGATTATCGCCTGGGGCGAAACGAAGGGCTACAAGGTGCAGAACAGCCCCGACTACTTCGTGAAGGAAACCTTCCCCGCAGCATCGCTCGCGAAGACCATCACGATTGCCGCCGCCATGGAAAGCAACCGCTACTCGCTCAACTCCCCCATTCCGGACAGGGGCGCGCACCACACGCTGTACAAGAACCAGCTGCGCGTGCCCGAGAACTACAAGGGAGCGACCATCGAACTGCAAGACGCCTACGCTAAATCCGCAAACCCGCCGCTCGCCATCATCGGCATGAACACGGGTGCAAAGCGCCTGCGGGAAGCGGCACGGAACCTGGGTTACAACATGAACTTCCCGGGCGGAATCCCGGCGCGCTCCGCCTACAACCCGCCCGATTCCGGTTACGGCCTCGCCGAAGCAAGCTGTGGTTTTACCGAGGCGACGACCCTCACGCCGCTCCTTGCCGCAGCGCAAGTCCGCTCCATCCTCCTGAAGCAGCCGCTCGAAATCCCGTGGGCAAAAGACATTCCCGGCTTCGCCCCGAAATCGCGCATCGCGCTCGACGTGGGCAAGTTCAGCGAGAACACCTACTACGGGCTGCGTCAGGCAATGGTCCGCTCCGTCACGAACGGAACCGCAAGGAGGCAGATTTCGACCCGCAACATGGCCCGCAAGAATTTCAACGCGCTCACCATCGGCGGAAAGACCGGCTCTCTCGACGGGCAGGACCCGCACGGGCGATACGAATGGTTCATGGGATTCGCGCAGTCGAAAGACGACCCGTCGAAGGCGGTCATCGTCGTCATCATGCAGGTACACGACCTGCAGGGCTACCGCTCGCAGCCCGCATGCCAGGTGGCGGCAATGATAATGAATTACTGGGCCCACCAGACGCTCTGGCCCAAAAAATAACAGCGCAGTAATTACTAGATTTAGAATAAAATACGAGGATTTTTATGGAACCTTCCTGGTGGAACTTGATACCGACCTACTTTGACGGAATAGCCTTCACAATTCCCCTGATGAACTTTGAAGTCCACTGGTACGGCATGATGTATATATTCGCCTTCGTCACCGCCTACTTCACCATGTGGAAAATCAATTCAAAGGAAAATCTCGGGTACACGAAGGAACAGTTCGACAACCTTTTCGTGTGGGCCATCGCGGGCATCCTCATCGGCGCCCGTCTGGGGTACGTATTCTTCTACAAGCCGGCCTACTACTTCGCGAACCCGACGGAAATCATCCTCCCCCTCACGCACGACGCGCTTGGCTGGCACTTCACGGGAATCGCGGGAATGAGCTACCACGGTGGCATGATTCTCGGTACCATTTTCGCAGTCATCGGGATGAAGCGCAACAAGATGGACCTGTGGAAGACGCTCAACCTCTGCTTCCTCGCGGCCCCGCTCGCCTACACCTGGGGACGCTACGGCAACTTCATCAACGGGGAACTCTTCGGCGAAGTGACCACGAGCCCCATCGGCATGTATTTCCCGCTCGCGCACGACAGTCCCATCACGAACCCGATTCTGCATCACCCGAGCCAGCTCTACGAAATGCTCTTCGAGGGCGTCATCCTCTTCGCCGTTCTGTACAACCTGAGGCGCATCCCGCTGCTGCGCGACAAGATGCCGTGCCTCTACCTCATCGGCTACGGAACCTTCCGCTTCTTCATCGAGTTCTTCCGCAGGCCCGACGCTCATCTCGGGCGCGTCGACCTGTTCGGCATGAGCCGCGGGCAGACGCTCTGCAGCCTCATGATCCTCGCGGGAATCATCTGGTTCGCCATAATCGTCTACAGGCAGAAAAAGGCCAGCCAGCAGGCCAGTTCCAAATAAGATTTCCGAAGTCCCGAAAGGGCTTCGGCATTTTACACTATATTATATATACAGAAAACCGGGCGCCTGGGCGTCCGGTTTTCAAATTCGACTTGAACGAACTTAGTTGGCTTCTTCCGGGTAGACAGAAACCTTCTGGCGATTCGCATCAATGTGTTCGAACTTCACCTTGCCATCAACGAGGGAGAACAGGGTGAAATCCTTGCCCATACCGACGTTGGTGCCCTTGTGGAAGTGAGAACCGCGCTGACGAACGAGAACGTTGCCAGCCTTGACGGTTTCGCCCGCGTACTTCTTAACACCAAGGTACTTGGCGTTACTGTCGCGGCCGTTACGTACGGAACCTTGACCTTTCTTGTGTGCCATGGATTAAGCCTCCTTAGCCTTGCGGAGAGAGTTCTTCTTGACCTTGGCCGGCTTCGGAAGACCCTGGGCAATCTTTTCCTTGCGAGTGAGGGGCTTGTTCTGCTCCTTCTGCTTGGCAAGGGCAGCCACGCGAGCGCGGTTGCGGGTAATTACTTGAGGATCGACAGCAGCGGATTCTGCGCCGGAGCGAAGTTCCGTGACCAGCACCTCGGTATAGCCCTGACGATGACCGTTACGGCGTTCGTAACGAGTGCGACGCTTCTTCTTGAACACGATGACGGTGTCATACTTGCCGTGGGCAAGAACTTCAACCTTCACGGAGGCGTCATTCAGGACAGGGGTGCCGACTTGCACTTCTTTTCCGGAGAAAAGAAGAACGGACTTGAGCTCCAGTTCGGAACCAACAGCGGCGTCAATCGTGGGGACCTTGTAGGCCTTGCCCAGTTCGACTTTGTACTGGAAACCACCTGTTTCAACAATAGAATACATTTTTGTAATCCTTTTAGGGTTGCTATTGGGGCCACGAAATATAGAAAAATTGCATCCATTGTAAAGGGATTAGCCCGTTTTTTTCTATCTTTACGCTGAAAATTTATAAAGGAAACACGAATGAACAAGATTATGAGCCTTGACGGCGACTGGCAGATGAAGTGGGACACCGAGGATTCCGGCATATCCAACCGTTGGTACGCCACATTCCCCGAAGACACCGAGACAGTTTCGGTTCCGCACATCTGGGAAAGGTCGTTCGAGAAGCTTCTGATGTCGCAAGACTGCGCATTCTACTTCAAGCGTTTCACTATCGACGACGAAAAACAGGTCACCAAGCGCATATTCCTCCGCTTCGAGCGCATCGCCACGCACGCCACCATCTGGCTCAACGGCAAGCTGCTCGGCGACCACTTCGGTGCCTACACGCCTTTCATTCTCGAAACACAGAAAGCCATCAAGCTCGGTGAAGAGAACGTGCTCTGCATCCGCGTGGCCAACATGGGTGCAGCAAACAGCCGCATCGACTTCGGGCGCGAGAGCAAGGAAGGCGCCAACGACCGTTACGCCCACCCGGGCGAAGTTCCGGTCGGCCTGCCCTGGACGCAGTACCCGTTCGGAGGCATTTTCGGACACGTGGACCTGGTTCTCGGCAACGCGGCCTTCATTTCGGACCTGCATGTCGAGCCCGACATGGACCAGGAACGCGTGACGCTCGAAATCGCGTTCAACAACCCGCGCGGATTCAGCACGCGACTCCGCATACTCATGCGCAACCCGAACGGCGACGTGTACGAGTGGTTCAAGGAAAATCCGAAGCTCGACAAGGAAAACACGACCATCCGCATGACGCTCAGCATCAAGGATTTCAACCGCACCAAGTGCGTGTGGAGCCCCGAGAAGCCCAACATGTTCGCGATCGAAGTCCAGATGGAAATCAAGGGCGGCAAGGGCAAGGCTCCCGAATACTCCTTCCCCGTCGTGCGCACATTCGGCTTCCGCAAGTTCGACTGCATCAAGGGCGACTTCTACCTGAACGATTCCATCCTCAAGCTCCAAGGCGTGTGCTACAACCAGCAGTGGAGCGAGGGCGGCCTCTGGACCACGAGCAACCCGAACCTCAAGAAGGACCTCCTCGCCGTGAAGGCGGCGGGCTTCAACACCATCCGCAGTTGCGGCGCACCGCTCAGCACCGAAGCGCTCGATATCTGCGACGAAATCGGCCTCCTCGTTTTCCAGGAATTCCCCATCCACACGATGCGTTCCACGCTTACCGGTCTCGACTACGCGAAGGACCTCATCAACGACATCGTCAGGGAACAGCACAACCATCCGTGTATCGCGGCTTGGGTGCTCGGTTCCGAGAACGGCACGTTCATGCTCCAGAACGGCAACAAGCTCTTGAACACCATCAGCCCCGTCGACATGACGCGCCCCACCATCAGCAACCTCGACAGTATCTACATCGATAACGAGGGCAACTTCCACAAGGATACGGGCAAGCTCCTCCCCGTCTCGGTCGACCGCATTTCGCAGTTCGCATCGCTTTCCGTGCGCCCGAGGATGAACCCGAACGCCGCCTACACGCACTACCTCGCCCACTGCTTCAACAAGGACGAAGAAGAGCTCATGGTGCCCGATTCCGGATTCGGCGACAGCCACTTCCAGGACGGCGACGACAATTCCGCGACCGACGTGAGCAACAAGATGCTGGTGACCATCAAGAACCACACGCTGCTCCCGAACACGGCTACGAACATCAAGGGCCCGCGCGCCAACAAGAACCAGAAGGCAGTCAAGAACACGTACAAGTCCATCGAGACCTTCATCAAGGAATCCGGCTTCTCCGTGTGGGACTCCGTACCCGCATTCATCGAAAGCTCGCGCTCGATTGCGGCCAAGAGCAAGCTCGACCAGATTACCGCCTTCCAGAGCAACCCGCAGATTTCCGGCTTCTTCCTGGACCAGTGGGCTGACTTCGGCACGGACTTCTCCGGCGTCTGCGACGAAAACCGCAAGAGCAAGGGACTCGAAGGTTTCTGCAAGGAAATCACGACCCCGAGCCGCGTGCTCATCAGCGAACTTGAACACGTGGTCGCCCCTCAGAGCGAAGTGAGCTTCCAGCTTACGCTCCTGAACAACGACCGCCTCGAGAACGTTTCTGTCGACGTGAGCCTCGTCGACGCTTCCGGCAAGGAACTGAGCAAGCAGGAAATGCTCCCCGAAGAAACGACCGGCAAGACAAGCCTTACGCAGCTCGGCATCTGCACGCTCATGGCGCCGCGCAACACGGGCAAGTTCCAGATTCGCATCGTGCTCAAGGACAACGGCAAGGAAGTCCATTCCTCCGCCGAAGACCTGATTGTGATCGAAAGCGCCGACGTGAAGAGCGCAATGGACAAGGTATGCTTCCTCGACAACAGCGAAGAATCCAGCGACGCACTCGCCGCCCTCTCCGGTCCGGAAAAGATTATCTTCACGGCAAACCTGAGCTCCTGGCCCGATGAAATCCTCAACAAGATCGTCGACGTCACGAAGAACGGTGGAAAGACGCTCCTGCTTTCGGACATGACGCCCGAAGATATCGACTTCATGAACCAGAGCCACAACTTCGACTGCACGGTCGAAGCAAACTGGAGCACCGGTGCAAACGGCATCAGCCTGCACTACCTCCCGAAGGGCTCTGCTCTGCTGCCGGTATTCGGCGGTGCAAACATCCTCGACCACAACGCCGCCGCGGTGATGCCGGGACTCTCCCTGAACGAACTGCCGGGCGCAACCGTATTCGCGCGTTCCGTGAGCATCAAGGACGGCGAAGTGAAAACCGGCGTGGACATGCAGATGATTCCGTTCGGCGCAGGCAAGATCATGTTCAACCAGTTCAGCGTGTTCGAAGGCCTCGAAACGAACGCCCTCGCCGATGCGCTGTTCACCGCCATCGTGAACCTGCTCTAAGAAGCCAACAAAACGAAAAATTTAAGGTGCGGTCTTGCCGCACCTTTTTTTACACACAAAAGAATTATCGCCTGTTCACCGATTTGAGAAATTCTTTCGAACATTCTCCGACAAGCACAGCATCAATTCGATAATTCAAAGTCGTATTGTTTAAACTATCCCCTTGGCAAACAAAAGACGTTTTCCAATAGGCTTCAACTTTCTTTCCATAAAAAGCCTCTACCTCATTTCTTGATGCAAGATTTTTCGCAAAATGAACCTGTTTGCCAACGAAAGTTTCCAAGGCAACCGTTGGTGGTCTGGGCATCGAAATAGTCCTTTTTTCATTACTTCCAATATGCGAACACGACGAAAAAGACAAAGCAGGCAAAGCCGTTCCCGGAAGACCATGTAATGTGTACAAGGGCTTCGCCCAAGAGCCACATTTACACGATACCGAGTCCTTCAAATTCCATACGGGATGTTCTTCTATAGGTTTGGCATCAGCAATATAGATTGAATAAGTATCGGAGCAGTCACCGCAATCATCACGTCCAAAAGCGGCGCACAATTCCACACTTGGCTTTTGCGCATAAAGAATTCCACAAAAGAACAATACAAGGTATTTTCTCATTATTCACTGACTCATTTTGTACACTGTTGAGAAAACCAAATCGCTTTTTGCTCGGCAACCGCTGCTTTAATATAAGATAATTTCATCTATTCTTGCATGTATTCAGTCCAGCAAGAATCAAAAACAAACTTGAAACGAACCGAATCTTCGAGAATATTTACATTTTTTGATTTAAGGCACTGCGCATGTTGGTTGAACTTGCCCTGCACTTCTTTTCTCTTTTCTTGTTCAATAGTTTTCGTAGAGTCAACGATTTCAATGTGTTTATTTTGAAACTGCTGTGATACATTTCAGCGGCAATTATATTTGGTTCCGTCAATAATAACAGTGCCAGAAAAATTGCTCCTTTCACAGAAGCATTCATTGTATTGGGCCTCCCCTTTACAATGATTATGAATTTCTTCTAAAATCGACAGAATCTTTTTCACGCCTCCTTCATTCGGCAATGGAGGAACAGCCGTTTGGAGCGTATTCTTTCCATTAGAAGGTTCAATGATTTCGCTCTCTTTTTTTAGCGCGTGATTATCTCTGTCAGAACATCCAGAAAACAATCCCAAGACGAGCGAAAATAAAAAAGCCATCAAAATCTCATAAGGAACCCTTTCGATGAAAAATAACAAACCGTGAGCGACAAAGCCCCTGTTCTTAAACAGGGGCGGTCGCGACCGTTGACCACTTAGCGCATTAGCGCTTATGTGGGCATGGCCCCCCTTGCGGGGGTAGTGAGCGCTTTCCGGAGCAATTTAATTCCACAAACATAGCGCGAGCGGTCTCCGTGAGCCGGAGGCGACTCGTATCAACGAGTCGTCGCAGGCGAGAGCGAGTGAGAAACCGGAGGTCTCGACACCTGAGACGACGAACGAGCGGTCATAAAAAGACTCGGCGTGGAGAGAACACGCCGAGCCAAGCACC
>CACXXH010000055.1 GCA_902771595.1 Fibrobacter succinogenes
GAATCTGATCTTTAATACAGATACTCATTTGTCACTCCATTCCTCAAGGTTTACCCTGATGCGGTTAAGATACTCTTCAAACTGAAGAATCTCTTTATCATCAAAATGGATTGGATTAAATCCATTTTCAAGATTAAACAAAGCCCCTGGAGCAATTTCTAATTTATCAGCAAGTTCTTTTCTACTAATCCCTTTTTGTCTTCTTATAAATTCCAGTTTAATTCCTGGCCTAGCGTCTTCATCCGGCATAAGCATAGGTAATGCAATGTTTACGAGCACCTTGCCATTCTTTTGTTGTATGCCTGTGTGATTGAGGTAGGTGCCGCTTTGTCGATACAGCTGTGGCAAGGCTGCCAGCATCCCGTCATGCCGCTGTTGGCTGCATTTACGATTGCATCTACCCTGAGAGTGGTGATGTCGCCGCGCCACAAAAACAGGGAATCGCCAAACAAGTCCGGCGCACCCGCGCTGAAACGCCTGTCGATACTTTCAATGTCCGCGATGTCCGTTATTCCGCGACCACGGATGGATTCCTGCAGGTATTCGTCCTGAATCCTGTAGAATTCATCGCTTGCCGGGGCGGCCTCCCGCACGTTCATCAAGGAACGCAACAGGATTTTCTGTCCTTCGGCGTCCGCGGGAATGGTCGTGCCGCTGTACCTGGGACTTTCCTCCAGTAGATACTTTATCAGGAATAGTCTGCGCTCTGCTTGGTTCATGTTTCCTCCCGGACGGTTCAGGGGCGGTCTTGAGTTGTGCGGCGAGGCCCTTCAGGGTCGTCTTCTCCAGTTCCATTTCCAGAGCCGTCTGCGCCGAATTCAGGGCCGGGTCCAACAGGCGATGGATGTTCCTGCCTACGGGGCACAGCGGATTCGGTTCCGGGTGGAAGCTGAAGACGATCCGTTCCTCGTCGTTATCGTTGATGGCCTTGTAGACATCCAGGAGCGTTATCTTGTCTGCAGGACGTGCAAGGTGAGAGCCCCCTACGCCAGGAGCCGTCTCAACCAGGCCCGCCTTTTGCAACTGCAAAAGGACCTTGCGGATGATGACCGCATTCACGCCGGTGCTGCTCGATATGAATTCCGAGGTCACCCGCTCCGCCCCCTCGAAGAAGTGGATGCAAAGCAAGGTGTGGACCGCTGCCGTAAAACGAACGCTGACTTTCATAAACCGCAATTTAACAATTGTTGCCCGCGTTCACGCGTGCCTTGGTCTATTTGTAGAACATTCCCGCCGTCATGTCCAGGTAATTTTCGCCGGAGTAGTTCGTAAATTCCCGCTTCATGGCGCTCTTGAATGCCGCCGGGTTCACACTCTTGAGGGCGATATTCTTCATCACCTTCAGGTACTGGATTTTAGCACGGGCATCTTCCAGATTTTCCACCGTGTAGTGTGACGTGAGAATCAGGGAAATTCCGCGGTCGATGTAATCCGTGAGCTGCGCGATGATGGCATCGGCGTGCTTGCTCCCTGCCACGATGGAATGGACGTCGTGGCCCATCATGTGGGTGTAGACAACGTTGATTTCGGGAAATTCGATATCGAATGCCTCCTGGGTAGCGACAATGCGCATGTCGATGCCCGCAAGATTCAAAGTCTCGCCTTCGATAAAGTCTGTCGTCGCGTAAATGGAGCTGTCAAAAGCATCGCCAAAAGCCGCCGTGAAATTCTTGACCAGGGCCGCACCTCCCCCGTTATGGTTGTAATCGTCGGCATGGCGGGTGCTGTACACGGGAGCCCCCTTCATGAAGGTCGCGCCCGCGCCATGGTAGGCAATCACCGTTCCCACGAATTCTACCGAAAGGCCCTTGATGTAGGTTTCCAGTTCCTTGATGTTGTCGAAGAAACAGGGGGCTTCGACCATGAACATCTTGCCGCCCTTTTCCAGCAAGAAACATTCGTCGGTTATCAGGTCGTTTGTCTTGTAGGCATGCAGCTTGACCGCGCCGAAATCGTAGATTTCCATGACACCCTTACCAAGTTTTACGGTCTTGAAGTTGTTCTTTTCCATTTTGAATCTCCTTGGGCCAAGCCCTTTTTTTATCGTTGTTCTTTAATTGTTACAACACAAAATATATCCAATTATCGTTGTAATGTCAATAGAACAACTAGAAATTTAAGGTAAAAATTTGGTTACAAAACAAGGGCTAGTTAGAGCTTTCGCTGTTTATTCCACCGAAAATGTCGCCTTCACGTTCCTTTTGCCGAGGATCTGCTGGAGGCGTTTCTTGTTCACGTTGTCGATACGGGCAAGGCGCGTGAAGTTCCAGGAATTCTTGTCGTAGTAGATGGTGATGGAGTTGCCCTGGTAAAGGATGATGTCGCCTGCGTCGGTGTCGATTTGCTTGTCGTTACGCGGAAAACTGCGCGGCAGGTCGGCCACCTTCTCGAAACTGCCGTAGTCGTGCATGTCGAGCGTGAGTTCGCCCTGCGTGAGGAATTCGGCGAAGGCCTTGGCCGAGGAATTTTCTTCGAGCGTCGCCGTAAAAGTGGTATCGTTCACATGGATTTTGAGTTTCACGGGAGCCTCCCCCACTTTAGATGTTGAACTTGCGGACGATTTCGGCGCCTGGGTTTCAGGTTGCGTCGAATGGCTCGCCGCATCGCTGCAAGCTACCAGAAAGAACAACGCCATAAGTACAATGTTTCGCATACACACAATATAAATATTTGTGCGAGTAATTCAAAATACTTATTTACTATGACTCACCATGCCTTTTGCGCATGAATTCACGGAAATAAACACCGAAGTAAAACATCTTTATTTAATATCAATCAAATCAAAATACATCAGACGCGTGTGCAAAGGTTTTTCGCCCAGCGTTTTTACATTGATTCCAAGAGCCCTTGCTTCGTTAATTTCGGAACTATAAAGGAATTTGAAATTGTTTTTCTGATAATAATGGATGACTTCCGGTTTATTAATCGCGTCAACGATGATAAACCGACAACCAGTCTTGTTTTCGTCGCTACGGAACCAAGCTTTGATGAAGTCCATTACTGCAGAGCCAAAACCTTGTTTGGCAAATTCAATATTCGTCCCCAGGCGACCGACCAAAACTCCGGGATAGCGGCGAAGATTCTTCTCGCCATTCTCAGTGACATATTCAATCTTTGCCTTGTCTTCAGGAGCAAGTTGTTTGATTCGAATTGAATCGTTTGATATTGTAAATGCAGCAACGATGCTTTTGGGACGCTCTCTTAGACGAAAGACATAAGTCTTTCCCAAAAGTTTTTCACCGTATAGTCGAAAATCCTCTCTGAAAAATTCGTCAAGGTCTTCATTTCCGCATTTGAAGGGGTTGCAACTTTGCAGCAATTCCGAAGAAAGCCGAGCAAACGAGCATCGGTTCAAAAAATCGGCAAGGGTCATGTCTAGAAACCTTGTTCGCGGAGGAAATTCCTAACGAGCAGGATTTTATCACCAAAATCCTGTTTACGCTCGTTCTTTTCGGCGTATTCGGCTTCCTTGAGAAAACGTTCAGCGTCTTCCCCTTGAAGCGTCGGTATGGATCTTATTGCCACTGCCATAGGTTTATTCCTCCGCTAAAAAATAGGTTTTGAATGTCTAATTGTCAATATGGCATTTACGCACATATCCCTAAAATAGCATTTAAAAATGGCAAAAAATGACAAAAAGCAACCAAGGTCACATTTGTGACCTTGGACAGCAGCGATAATTGTCGCGGTTAGATGACTTTTGCTTACTTCAAATTCGTCTTGAAGAATTCGTTCAGCTTTTCGAAGGGGATTTTTTCCAGGTTGTCGTAGAGGTCCACGTGGGAGGCTCCGGGGATAACGAGGATTTCCTTGTTGCCGACGGTCTTGCTCCAGTTCCTGGTGGCGTCGAGTTTTGCCGGGACGTTCGCCTTCTTGCCGGTCATCTTTTCGAATGCGCCTTCGCCGAAGTAGCGGCTGTGGGCCTTTTCGCCGTGGATGATGAGCACCGGGTTACGGATTTCGTCAGCGTATGCGAGGAGTTTCGTGTTCAGGAGCGAAGTGCCTGCGGAGGCGGCCCAGCCCTTGTTGCTGTTGAGGGAACGCTTGTGGTAGCCGCGCGGGGTCTTGTAGTAGGCGAAGTAATCCTTGACAAAGTAAGGAGCGTCGTCCGGGAGCGGGTCCACCACGCCGCCGGCCAGGTCGTACGTGCCGTTCTTGAAGTCCTTGGTGCGCTGGGCCATCAGAGCCTTGCGGGCTTCGTTACGAGCGTCGGCGTTGTTTGCAGAATCGAAGTAGCCGTTCGCGGTTACGCGGCTCATGTCGTACATGGTCGAGGCGACCGTCGCCTTGACGCGGGTGTCAATGCCGGCAGCGTTAATCGCCATGCCGCCCCAGCCGCAAATGCCGATGATGCCGATGCGTTCCGGGTCAACATTGTCGCGGGTCGAGAGGAAATCTACAGACGCCATGAAGTCTTCGGTGTTAATGTCCGGGCTGTTCATGTAGCGCGGCTCGCCGCCCGATTCGCCGGTGAAGCTCGGGTCGAATGCGATGGTCAGGAATCCGCGTTCCGCCATCTGCTGGGCGTAAAGGCCGCTGGACTGTTCCTTGACGGCACCGAACGGGCCCGAGACTGCGATTGCGGGGAACTTGCCGTTCACCTTGAGGCTCGTGTCCTTGGGCACGAACATGTCGGCGGCGAGTTCAATGCCAAAATGGTTCTTGAAAGTGACCTTGGAATGTTCGACCTTGTCGCTCTTGGGGAAAACCTTGTCCCATTCGGCGGTGAGCGTGAGCTTGTTCATATTTTCGTCCTTTGTCTGTTGTGCTGTGGAGGCAGCTTCTGTTGCCGGTGCGGCGGTTTTGGCCGCATCCTGCGCGGCGTTGTTTTCTTTTTCGGGGCAGCACGCCATCAGGGTGCATGCGGAAACCACGGCAAACGCCGCTTTTAAGAATCTGGATTTCATGATTTATCTCCTTGTTGTTAAACTTTCTTTCCCATGGCGAACGCCTTTTTCAGGAGCGCAGAATTCTTCTTGACATCGCCAGCGCTTTCGGCACCCGTGGCGCAGAGGGCGCCCTTGAGCTTCACACCGTCGAAACAGGCAATCCACCCGCCAATGCCGCGCTTCGCGATGTTCATGGCCTTTGCGTCTGTGTCGGCGGCAGAAGTGAGCAGGTAAATTTCGCGGAACTTGTAATCGCTGGAATAGAGGGAATTCGCGCGGTCGAGCATCGTCTTGAGCTGGCCGCTCATCTCGTAATAGTAAATGGGTGTGGCGAACACGATGACATCAGCCGATTCCATCTTCTTGGTGATGGCGGGAGCGTCGTCCTTGATGACGCACTTGCCCTTCTTCTGGCAAGCGAGGCAGCCCATGCAAAAACCGATCTTCTTGCTGCGCAGCGACTCGAATTCCACCTTGTTGCCCGCCTCGGCGGCACCCTTCGCGAACTCCTGCGCCAGGGTTTCGGAGTTGCTCCCCTTGCGCAAGCTGCTGGACAAGACCAATACTTTTTTCATAGGTTCCTCTCGGTTGAAGTCTTTACATGTCCAAATATACCTTCATTTTTCAGATATTGCAAATACTTTGTTTTCATAACTAGATATACTTATAAGGCATAGATTTAGGGCTAAAAACTCGCAATACGGCGCGTACTTCGTTGAATTTTACTTGCAATTATTCTTAAAATTTTGTATTTTAGGAAAGGAGGTTCCCCATGCCCTGTATTTTGCCAGTTTCTGATTTGCGCAATTATAACGAAGTTCTTCAGAACGTGACCGAAGATTCTCCAGTCTTTTTGACCAAGAACGGTCGCGGTTGTTACGTTGTAATAGACATCAAGGAATACGAACGCATGGTCGCCGAACTGAAGTTACAGAAGGCTCTTGCCGAAGGCGAACGCTCCGCCGAACAGGGACGATGGCTTTCCGCCGCTGATGTGCGGAAAAAATACGAGGTCTAGATGCCCTCCATCGTATTTTCGCCAAAAGCCGTCGAAGATTTAGACGGCATCAACGCTTATATAGAATCCGAGCTAGGCAGCCCTAAATCGGCAAATGAAAAAATCATTGAAATTCTTGACGCCATTGACAACCTAGCCGTTTTCCCCGAGATCGGCCCTTCGTTAAGAGGTAAGGTAAATAGCTTGACGAAGTTTCGTTGCCTTTCTGTCAGCGGGTATTTGGTCTTTTACCGGAACGAACGTGATAAAGTTTTTGTCATTCGAATTTTGAATAGCCGGATGGATTACCTGAAGATTCTGGGATTGTAATGTCGGAAACGGCAAAAAACTGGCAGATTTTTACGGAACGACACACCATCTTTGAGCCTTCTTTTTGGACTAGTTCCAAAATGGAACTAGTTGCCGTTCAAGCATGCTCTCCGCCTACATGCATAAAAAGACGGGGCTATATGACATCAAGGTTATAGATTACGGAATCTTGAACTGCAGGATTTCATCGGCAGTCAATTCATCAATTTTCTTTCCAACACGCTCGGCATATTCTCCGAGCTTAAAGATATTCAATTTGCTTTTTGGAGAGGGCTTGTACGGATCCGGTGTCGCCATGTATTCTTCCATGGAGTCCGCCAGAATTACCGCAGGCTTTCTAATTCCATTCATAGGTATAGACCTCGTTCCCACAACTTCAATATAGTGATTTAGAAGTTCTTTGTTAAGGGCAAATCCATAAATATATCCTTTATGGCCCCATAACATAGAACGGTCTGCCGCAATAGCAAAAAGATGACCTCCAACCCCACTAAATTTCTGTTTTCCGAACATGTGTTTATTGTTTTGAGGTGCTGTACATGCCCAATGCAAATACGCCGCTTGTGCATTTGTATCATTTTTCACCCCAACCAACCCCTGAATTTCGTTATTTTCCTTCAATGCGAGCGCATACACCTCAACATCACTAGGGATTTCTGTCCAATCAAGACCCCATCCATCTTTTTCCTTGAATTTTTTCAGAAACGAGCGGCTCTCGATTTTGAACACCACTGTTTCCTTGATTTCCCCAGTTTCGGTATCCTTGAGGCAGGGAACAATTTCGTCGAGCCATATGCCGACACCACCAGCGATTACGCCATTCTTCATCTTTCCTCCCTCCGCCTACATGCATAAAAAGGCGGGGCTTTGCTTGTTTTACACCGTGCGCGAAAAGCAATTTTCTACACACTTGTGCACTAAATATAAATTACGGAATGGCGGTTGTCAAGAGGTTTAGAAAAAAAAGTAATTACGCTTTTTTATCAAGTTCCTGCATCAAATTGTGGGTTTCGATAAGGATGGCGATGATCTTGCGGTAGTGCGAGATATCGTCGAAGGTAGGCGCTTAAACACCGCCTAAAACCTGCCTTGGATTTACCTCTTTGTCGATATCTTTTTGGAGGCAGAAATCGACTTCTTTGAAATTTTTTGCATCGGTATTTTTTGTTGACCACTCTTGTTTTGATCTTTTGCATTATCTACAAATACGAAAGGATGGTAACCATAGAAGAAGAATACCGATTCGTCATACCCTTTTAAATCTTCAACGATTCCTTTGGGATACTTGGATACATCAACAACTTTTGATTTTTCAATTTCATCCAAAGCGGCTAAGGTTCCCTTATGTTTGAAATAAGGAATCATTTTCCGTACTCCTTTTCAAAAAAAGACATTCACGTCACGAAGGACCTTGTCAAACTTGAAATCAAGTTCTTTTATGAACCAAGATTTAAGCCCAGCAAATAGGATTACCGATCTCGTTAGATTTTTCTATTAACGTTAGAAGTGTATCTATAATATAGCCGTGAGCTTCGTTAATGTCAATAAGATGCTCCTCTACATACATTTTGATGAAGTTCTGTGATTTGAACAAATCATCATTGAAAAAAGCAGGGCAAGAATATGCAGTCTTTGTAGCCTCATCAAAAAATAAATAACTGTCTTCTATTTTTTCAATGGAAAATTTCTTTGATTCAAAGGCAATGCTTTCGTTTGCTTTTATGAAAAATGAGTTCTCATTCAAGCCCATTTCAACTTTGGGATGGAAAAAGAATGTCTCAGAACCTCCGTTAACAGCATGATTGATATAAACATCTCCATCATTGCTTTTGGCATACAATATCAATGTGCGGATTTTTCCCATATTTTTCATTTTAAGAAGATCTTTTTTAAAATCCTCATTTTTTTCAAATGGGACAAATCCATCATTAGACTCTGGTAAACATTCATAGAGTGTAGGAAGAGTCTCTTTTCCGTTCAACAATTCGAGTGTAGAACCAAAATGAGACATTCCAGATACATTGCATATTCTTGTAGTATAGTATTCTTGATAATCGTGTTCACAAGAAAAGTTTTTCCAATCGTCAAATTCTGATTCAATCGTGTCTTGTAATGGAGTTCCTTGTATACTTTGCGGAAGGTTTAATTCATATCCCTCTGTAGCATCTACTACATATTGGATGTATTTAAAGGGCTTTGCCTTGCCTTTTTTGAAGCAATTGCAGCGAACGTAAGCATCGTATCCCATTAGAAACCTCCATTTGTTTCCTCGTGTTGTCATAAATATAAATTCAAACAACTGTCAGATTTTGTCTTTTTCAAGAAAAATTGACGCTGCTAGATTTGGATGCAAGTAAGGAAGGCGAAATTACGCTTTTTTATCAAGTTCTTGCATCAAGTTCTGGGTTTCGATAAGGATGGCGATGATTTTGCGGTAGTGCGAGATGTCGTCGTAGGTAAGGGTGCGGTTTTTGCGGTCCTTGAGCCACTTTTGAGCGGGTTGATAGCCGCCGATGTAGAAGTTCCAGGCTAGTTCAGGGACGTTCGCAAAATACTGCGTCTTGTTGATGTAGACTTTCCCGCTGATGTCATCCCCGACTTGGTCGGGGATCTCCTTATCAAAACGAATCTCGCTTACAGTATTGTCGCCTTCAATATCGAAGGAAGTTTGCTGCGGAGGAATTTCTTCCATCAGGTGCAATCTACGGAGTTTATTGCCGATGGAAACGATGCGTTCGAATTCTTCCTTGTTTTCGGGATAAGGAATTCGCGGAAAATCAATTTTAAGGAATTCCTTGTATTTTTCACGATAGGATGGAGTGTGGAGAACGCCGTAGATGTAATCAAAGATTTGTTCAGGAGTCGTTTCAAGTTTAGTACACTTGTCTATTTTGCGCCAGATTTTTTCGTCTAGATTGGGCTTGCGTGTTTCGCCGAGTTTTTCTTCACCATCTGTTGGATAAAGGTAGAGAGGGAAAACGTTTCCACCTCCTAATTTCCCAGCGCTAGCAATGAGATTTATGTCAGATATCCGATTTGTGCAGAAAACGTATTTCCAATCATCAATACATTGTCGAGAAACGCTCAAAGACAAATTATCCCTAATAAGATGCCGCATTAAGGCGAAGCGATGTCTTTCAACCTTTTGCAAATCATAATCAAGGAAACGATTGTCAAGAACTCTATATGAATAGATTTGATTATATAATGAATTAATTGCGTCAAAAGAAACTAATTCCGCATCATGATGCGTTTTGATGCCGGCGGCATTCATTTTCATTAGTTCGTCAATCCTGAAACCTTTTTCGTATTCTTCTTGTATTGAAAAATCTTTTGGAACAAAGAAGAACTGAGGTCCTTTAGGAATTAATTCTTCCCAAGGCACATCACCGAAAGATGTGTTTGCTAAAAATGCATATTTTTCAAAACGTTTACCAAAGAGCTCATAATGGTAAACATTGGCAAGTGAATCTTCGGCTTTAGGGCAACATTTCTTTTTCACAAAGATGCTAACACTTACACCCTGCATAATGTCAAAGACATTTTCATCTTTGTCGCCATTAAATGCAGTTTCCTTTTTCCGTGTGTCACCATGTAAATCAAGAATGAATATTTCATCAAAAGTTTCCATCAACGCTTTTCGCATTTGTCGATGGATGATTCCGTCTATAAAACTATTGTTTGAAATATACGCGAGAATTCCTTCGCCATTCTTTTCTACATAGTAATGTCCTAATCGAATGAATTTGATGTAATCATCCGAAAGCGGCTGAATATTTTTCTCGTTTAAATTTTTCTTATAGGTTTCCGATAATTTCTGAATCCAAGCGCTTTTATTACTACTGCTCACGCTATACGGCGGGTTGCCAATCATCACCATCACGGGTGTATCGCGCTTGACAAGATTCGCTTCGTTTGCTTCTTGCGCAAGCCATTGTGCAAACAATGTTCCTGTGTCGTGGTCACATTCTTCAAGGGAATTGGTAAGGAATATGCGGAGTCTCTTGTCCTGCTTTGCCTTGTAACCCGTCTGCGCCAGCACCATGTCCAATTTCAAATGCGCAACGGCGTATGGAGCCATCATGAATTCAAAACCATTCAGGCGCGGGAGTAGGTGTTCTTCCACATAGTTTTGCCAAGCGCCTTTCTGGTTCTCCATGCCGGAATATATCTTGCGGACCACTTCGGCAAGGAATGTTCCCGTTCCGGTTGCAGGATCGAGAATTTGGACTTTATGGTATTCTCGCGTTTCGTATCTCTTGTGGTCTTTGGTGCGATTGTCGGTATATAAGTTCGAAGTTTGGCGAATCGCCACCTTGCTTGTGTCGGCAAGGCCATCACTCAAATTGAAGCGAGATTTCAGGATTTCATCAACGGCATTGACGATAAAATGGACAACAGGTTCAGGCGTGTAATAAACACCACAGGCCTTTTTCTGCTTGGGGTCGTAATAGCGTAGAAAATCTTCGTAGAAGTGAATCATCGGATCGGCTTGCCCCGTAGCCTTTCCAAAATTTTTCATGACCTTCGGCATGTCCGTCACCCGGAATGTTTCTGCCAGGTCATCAACAATCCATGCGATGCTTGTATCTACATCGAATGCGGCGACATTCTGGAAAACCTTGCGCAAGAACGGATTCGTCTTGGGAATGAGCGTGGCCGCTTCTTCTCGACTGAACGTGTCAGGAGTGTCGTCATGGAGCCTTGCCGCAAACATTCCATAGCAGATTGTCTGTGCGTAAATATCGGCAAATTGCCGTTCCGTCAAATCGTGAATCAGCACCTTCTGGAAAGACTTCCATTGTCCCGCCAGTTCGCCCGTCTTTTCGCTATCGGTTTCGAGAGTCTTTTCAATCACTTCGGCAAGGAGGCGCGCCTTGGCAGCCATCATCTGCGCCAGTTTTGTAGAACTTGTAATCTTTTGCGGTGTTGATTCCGCAATGTGCGCTACCATTTCCAAAAACATTGGAACATTGGCGTCTATTAGCGCAATTTTGTTCCCTTTGATTTCTGCAATGCGGATGTTTTGAGTTGGCATCCCGTTTTCATAAGCATGGAAATCAAGGTAATCTGTGAAAAGGATATGGTCTAGGGAGTTCTTGTAACGGTTGAACTGTTCCTTGTGCTGGCGGTTTCCATCCAGGTCGCTATCGCCGATGTCCTTTGCCTCTACGAACGCAACCGGAATCGATGTAGCGCCTTTCCCTTTCGCGATAATGTAGTCCGGCGCTCCGCACTGGATTCGGCTCGGTTCGTTGGTGATGGTGAATTTGGGGAGCAAGTCGCCAAGCAGTTTTGCAAGTGCCGGGCGGTAGCTGTGCTCTGTCGCCTTGCCAGTAGAAAATTGCTTGGAAACCTCGTCGATATACTGTGCGACGGCTTGAATCTTGCTCTTGTCCAAATCGACCATGGCGGCTCCAACGTTGCGAGAGTCGTTCCTTGTTTCGCCGCGATTTCCACAAATAAAAAAAGGCGTGGAGTCGTTCTTGCGTGCTCACCAACTTCTGAGGCCCTAGACATAAGCCTTTTGACATGATAAGCACAAACGACCCACGCCCCAATCGGGACGTGAGCGTTCGCCTTATTCTCTGTCAATTGAAGTTGTCTAGGTTTCAGAAGTGAGAATAAGAGACGAATCTCAAAAATTCCGGTCGCTCCGAACCATTCGGTACGGGGCTATGTCATGGGGAAATATATATATAAATATGCGAGAGATGGATTGCCACGGGTTCTACGAACCCTCGCAATGACGTGTATCAAGCCCGGAATGACGCATGGAAAGGAGATTCCCGGTCAAGCCGGGGGTTTTAGGGGGCGGAGCCCCTTAGGCGAGGGGGTGGAGAGCAACGAAGTGCGAACCAGGGGGACACATCCCCCACCGTCAAATCAATCAGTTATTCCTTTCGGGCATTATTTTTGCAATTTCATACCTGCGGGGCTTGAATTTTATTAGTTTTCGGGTATGGAACTTCGAGTTTTGCGGTATTTTCTGGAGGCGGCGCGGTTGGGGAATGTCTCGCGCGCGGCGGATAATCTTTGCGTGACGCAGCCGACGGTGAGTCGCCAGCTCAAGGAGCTGGAGGAGGAACTGGGCGAGAAGCTTTTCGAGCGCACGAATTACGCGATTCGGCTCACGCCTGCGGGTGAACTCTTGCGGGAGCGTGCGGAGGATATCCTTTCGATGGCGGACAGGACGGTGCAGGATTTCAAGTCGCTGAAGGAAGACGAGGTGGTGGGTGAAATTGCCATTGCCTGTGCGGAATCGCGGAACGTGAATTTTCTTTCGAAGTGCATCGGGATTCTCCGGGACGATTATCCGAAGATTAAGTACAACTTATATTCGGGCGACAGCGAGCGCGCCCTGGAAAAGCTGGACAAGGGCATTTTTGATTTCGCGGTGGTTGTAGACAACGTCGATTTGGAAAAGTACAACTGCCTTGCGGTGCGTTCGGTGGACCGCTGGGGCGTGGTGATGCGTCGCGACGACCCTTTAGCCAAGCAGGATTTCATTGAGCCGAGGGACTTGCTCGACAAGCCGCTGATGGCGTCGCGCCAGGCGATGGTGGCGGATTTGCCTAAATGGTTCGGCGACGATATTTCGAAGCTGAACGTGATTGTGGGGCTGGATCTTTCGTACAACGGTTCGGTGCTTGCGAAGGAGGGCACGGGCTACCTGCTCACTTTCGACGGCCTGGTGGATACGAGCCGCACTTCGCGCCTGTGCTTCAGGCCGCTCATGCCCGAGCTCACCACCAACATGTACATCATTTGGCGGCGGGGCCAGCAGTTCACGCGGGCGGGCGAACTTTTCCTAGACACGCTCCGGCACGTGCTGGGGGAATAGAAACGGATAAAAGCTATCTTGGTGTGTAAACGTATCAGAATATATAATGTCTACCATTGTCAGTAAATTTACGGACGCGGCTCTTTCGGAGATGCGGCAAAACCACACGTACCGTACCATGTCCTGAAGCTTCCCGCGTGTTGCTTCGCGACACAAAAGACGGAACTTCTCGCGAGCAAGTTCTGCTGGCGTCTAATTCTTACCTGGATTTGGCGAATGTCCCGGAACTGAAGCAGGCCATGGCCAATGCCGTGCTGGAATGGGGCACAGGGAGTGGCGGTGCTCGACTCACCACGGGCTACATGGCGAATGTGGGGACGATATCGGCTCTTTGCGGAAAAGGCGACTACGTTTTTAGCGACGAGCTGAACCACGCAAGCATTATAGACGGAATTCGTTTGTCGCGTTCCAAGTGCCTTGTTTACAAGCATAACGACATGGCCGATTTGGAACGTGCCATTTTGGAAGCGAAAGATGCTGTCGCAAAATCCGGTGCGGAATTTCGTGGAATGGTCGTAACCGATGCTGTGTTCAGCATGGACGGTGACTTGGCGAACTTGCCGGAACTTTTACGTATTGCCCATGGGCACGATTGCCTTTTGATGATTGACGAGGCCCATGCTACAGGCGTAATTGGCAAAACAGGGCGCGGTTTGGCAGAGCACTACGGTTGCGAACATGCTGACGTGACCGTTGGTACGCTTAGCAAGGCCGTTGCTGCCGAGGGCGGTCTCGTGGTGGTGTGGAAAAAGAATCCCGTATTCAGCAAGCCCGCCGCGCAGTTCTTGAAGTCTTTGAAAGAAGAACTTGAGAAATCGCAAAACAACTAATTATTGCGTTATAAAACGCCATCAAAGGAGCGACTCCTCAATCGCTCGAATAGCTTTTTGCATGTTTTTCTTCTCTACGGAAGAGTAGTTGATGACAAATTTATGCGCAGAGGGTTGAGCTTCAAAATAATACTCCGAAAGGGCACGGATATTTACCCCGCGAATTCGGGCCCGATTGCAAAATTCTTCGTCAGAAAGTTTCGTCTGCACTTGTAAAATAAAATGAAGTCCGGCATTTTCTTCCAATACAGAGGCATTTTTCGATAACGGACTCTTTGCAATTACATTAAGTAAAAAATCACGCTTACCTCGGTACAGATTGCGCATACGATTGATATGCGTCTCATAGTAACCAAGGTCAATGTATTTCGCCATCACATACTGATCTAGATTCGACACCGTACACGAATAGAACGAAAGTTCGTTTTGAAATTTTTCAGCGAGGTGCAACGGAAGTACCATGTAACCGAGCCTAATGGCCGAAGTCATCGTTTTGGAAAATGTATTCAGATAAATTACCTTTTCAGTGACGTCAATATTTTGGAGCGCAGGAATCGGTTTTCCGGTCATGCGGAATTCGCTGTCGTAATCGTCTTCTACAATGTAGTGCTTGGGCGATTCGGCCGCCCAGCTAAGCAAACGGTAGCGTTCGCCAACGGGCATCACCTTGCCCGTCGGAAAATGGTGTGCGGGCGAAATGTGAACAATATCGGCATTAGATTTTGTCAACGCATCGACAAATTCTTCGCCATCAATAGGGATATGGCAAACTTCAACGTCGTATTGGCCATATATTTTTGAAATCTTTCCATAGCCGGGATCTTCCACGCCGTAGCATTTATCAAAGCCCAGTAACTGCACAAGTAATCCGTACAAATAATCGGTTCCTGCGCCAATGACAATCTGTTCGGGAGTTGCGTGGATATTTCTGAATTCACGAAGCATGCGTGCAATGGAGCGTCGGAGTTCCAAAGTACCAATTCCAGGAGAAACTTGCAACAAATCCTTTTGTCTTTCGCAAAGGACTTCGCGAGTGATTTTCGCCCAAGTGGTAAAGGGAAACGCCTCAATATCGGCTCCGTTGCTCGCAAAGTCGGCGATATATTTCGGATTAGCATGTTCCGATTCTTCGGGGAGTTCTGTGCGGAGCCTACGGGTGCGTAATTTCTTGTGATTATGCGGCATTTGTGCGTTAATCGTGGCTTTAATGTCCGCAACGAAGAAGCCCTTCTTGGGGAGCGAATAAATAAAGCCCTCGGCCAAGAGCTGCGCATAGGCATTTTCGACCGTCACGACGCTCACGCCTAGATTTTGTGCAAGATTGCGCTTGGAAGGGAGTTGTTCTTCGGCAAGGATGTTTCCGCTTACGATATCCCTTTTGATGCACTGGTAAAGGTAATGGTAGAGGCTGTTCGCACCCGCCTTCGACATATCGTAAGTAAACATTAATCTGACCTTATTGAATAATCAAATCTGGTATTTAACTGACCTTATAAAAATAACAAAAAACTGAATATTGTGCAAGCAGGCCGAATGTTTTAAATTAAGCGCCGTAAACAAAACAACCACTTTCAAGGAGATTTATATGTCTGAACAGAACCGCTACGAACTCAACAAGAATCTCGCCCAGATGCTCAAGGGCGGCGTCATTATGGACGTAACCACGCCGGAACAGGCGAAAATCGCAGAGGCCGCTGGTGCCGCTGCCGTAATGGCATTGGAGCGTATTCCGGCCGACATCCGCGCCGCGGGCGGCGTCTCGCGCATGAGCGACCCGAAGATGATCAAGGGGATTCAAGACGCCGTTTCTATCCCTGTGATGGCCAAGTGCCGCATCGGTCATTTTGCCGAAGCCCAGATTTTGCAGGCGATTGAAATCGACTACATCGACGAAAGCGAGGTGCTCTCCCCCGCCGATGATATTTTCCACATCAACAAGCGAGAATTTGACGTTCCGTTCGTGTGCGGAGCGAAGGACTTGGGCGAAGCGCTCCGCCGTATCGAAGAAGGAGCATCGATGATTCGCACCAAGGGCGAGCCGGGCACGGGCGACATCGTCCAGGCCGTACGCCATATGCGCCTGATGAACCAGGAAATCGCCCGCATTTCGAGCTTGCGCGAAGACGAACTCTTTAACCGCGCTAAAGAACTTCAGGTGTCGTACGACCTGGTGCGCTTCGTTCACGACAACAAGAAACTTCCCGTGGTGAACTTCGCTGCCGGTGGTGTCGCCACCCCCGCCGATGCAGCCCTCATGATGCAGCTCGGTGCCGAAGGCGTATTCGTGGGCTCCGGAATCTTCAAGTCAGGGAACCCCGCCAAGCGTGCCGCCGCCATTGTGCAGGCCGTGACGAATTACACCGACGCAAAACTTATCGCCAAGCTCTCCGAAGATTTGGGAGAGGCCATGGTCGGTATCAACGAGCAGGAAATCGCGCTGCTGATGGCCGAAAGGGGGAAGTAATGGAAATTGGCAAACCGCAGATTGGCGTACTCGCAGTGCAGGGGGCGTTTATCGAACACGAACGCATCCTCAAATCGCTCGGCGCCGAAGTATTTGAAATCAGACAGTTGCGCGACTTAGACCGCCATTTGGACGGTCTCGTGCTCCCTGGCGGAGAAAGCACCGTACAAGGGAAACTGCTCCGCGACTTGGGACTTTTCGAGCCTCTGCGTAAAAAGATTGCCGAAGGCCTGCCCGTGCTCGCAACATGCGCTGGCGCAATCCTCCTCGCCGAAAAAATCGCAGGCGAGAGTCGCACACACTTTGCCACGCTCCCGGCCATCATCCGCAGGAACGCCTACGGAAGGCAACTCGGCAGTTTTTTTACCGAAAATGAAGTCGCACACGTTGGAATCGTGCCGCAGACATTCATTCGTGCGCCCTTCTTTGAATCAGTCGGCAACGAAGTCGAAGTCCTTTCGCGCACGGCAAGTTCGAACACTACAGACGCTCCCGAGCGGATTGTTGCCGTTCGTTTCAGAAACCAGATTGCGCTTTCGTTCCATCCGGAACTCAATAGCGACACGAGCATCCACCGGTATTTCTTGGGGTTGGCAGAAAGATAATTACAGCCCGCCGTAATCTGATTCACCACTGGGTAACAGATGGCCCTTGTGCATGGTATATACACGATCGCCGTATTTAAAACCGCGCGAATCATGGGTCGCCACAAGCACCGAAGTTCCCGAACGAGCAAGGTCTGCCAAAAGGTCAAAGACAATCTTTCCGTTGGCTTCGTCAAGGTTGCTGGTGGGTTCGTCCGCGATAACAATGTCCGGCTTATTGACCAAGGCGCGCGCAATAGAGGCGCGCTTGAGTTCACCACCCGAAAGTTCCGCAGGCATTTCGTTTACCAGATGCGCAATGCCGAGCGTTTCAAGTTTCGAGATGATTTCTGCATCCGCCAGGTCGGCAAGATCGCGAACCTCAATCTTTTTGCCATCGCGAATCGCCTGCGGGAGCAAGATGTTTTCGAGGACAGTAAAATACGGTAAAAATACTGGTTCCTGCGGCACATAGCCAAGTTTGTCATTTCGAATTGCCGAAATTTCGGCATCAGAAAGATTTGCGAACTCCGCTCCGTTAAAGACGATGGACCCCTGCGTAGGGCGGTTGACGCCCGCCAGCAACGAAAGTAACGTGCTCTTGCCGCTGCCCGATTCCCCAAATATGACCGAGAAATCGCCAGACCACGCAAAAAATTCTACATCTTCTACGGCGTTAAATTCGTTACCGCGGCGAATATAGGTTTTATACAAATTAGAAGCATTCAGTATCAATGTTCCACCTCCCTTAATGCGGCATAAGCGTCGATTCCGCTCACCTTGTTTGCCACGCCGTATACAACAGCTGGACCGATCAAATGCAAAAGCAGGATGACTACTGCATACACAGCCACGATTTCAACGCTTTCTGGAACAATAAACGGTATGCCGACATGTTCGCCAATCCAGATTCTGAAAGTAAAAAATGCGACGCTCGCAAAAAAGAGGCCGATGTAAGTTCCCACCACCGAAACAAGCAATGCCTCGCCAAGCACAAGAATTTTAAGGCGTTTGCGGGCAAAACCTATAATGCGGAGTAATGCGTATTCACGCCTACGCTCGCGAGTTGAAAGCGAAAACGAAATCACCACCGCAGCAACTGCAACAATCAAGAAGAAGCCTACAATCGTCCACACGATAAACTGCATGAAATCCGCAGATTTTTCAAGTCCCGAAAACAGATTCTTGCGGGTCAGAACTTGCAAGCCGTCAAAGCGGAAATAAACTTCACGGGACAGGCGTTCAGCATCGGCCCCCGAACGCAATTTGATGAGGATGCTCGAATAAGTGGGCGTGCTGTCGTAATTGGCCGCTTCACTAATATTCGCAAGCGTCGCCACATCTACAAAAACAGCCTGGTCAAGCTTGTTGCCTATAGGTTCAAGTGTAGCCGCTATAGGATATTCCTGATTAAAGAACTTTACTGTTTTCTTTTCGCCTTCGCGAATGTCGCTTCCCACTACGACAGAACCATGCGGTAGTTTTTCTGTAAAGACTTCACGAATCCACGGTTGAATCACAAAATCGGTTGCAGGATCAAATCCGATAATCAAAACCTTCTGATCGCAGCAACTTGCGCTGAGCGACATCAGAAAATACTGCGGAGAAGCCACTTCGACATCGGCTAACCCTCGGATAAATTCCAGCGAGCCCTGCGGCAAGTAGGCCTTTCTAGAATCCCCCTGCAAAAGAATCGTCTGGTCATCAATTTCACTCCCTTGTGGAATCACAATGACATCGGCACCCAAGCGAGAAGACAAACGATTCAGTCCTTTAGAAAGTGAAATCGACAAAAGCCCGCCCACCAAAAGAACCGAGGCAAGCAGGGCAATCAACAAAGAAATTCCCAAACTCCTGAAGGGATTCCGCAAATAATTTTCTATAATCAAATTAAGGTCTGTTTTATCCATTTAGCCTCCTTAATTTCAATAGAAGCACATTCACTACCGAGATTAAAGCAATTACGGCACCAGTCAACGCAAACACCGGAGCGGTCACAGAATGGCATGCCATGTGAGCGTGCGGGCATGTGCCCACGATAACGGTGGGCACTAACGAAATCAAAACACCCACAACCGCAGTAAGCACAGAAAGAATCAAGTGAGCGTTTTTCTTAAGTAATCCCGCAGCGGCAACCGCAACGACCAAAAGCACCAAACCCAAAATGGATTCGATGGAAGCAGATGTTCCGCAGCGCATCGCTCCACCCATCGGTCGACATACCGGCAAAATCACCTTGGCAAAAGCAACAAGCAATATGCCGAACACAAGATTCGCAATTACAAATAATTTGTACTGAATCATGGTATACTCCTATTTTTTTTGAGCATAAATTAAAAAGAAGTACAGGAGATGTCCAATACTATATCACTATCAAATGTTATAGATTTTTGCTATAATTTCGGAGCGTCTGTTCTAAGCGCTTTCCACTTGCCAGGTAAAGCCCGCCGCCTCGATGGTGCGGAAGGTCTCTTCGAGGCTCTGACCGCCTTCGGTGAGGTAGCCCGAAGCAAAAATGGAATCGGCGATTTTGAACAGCGTTTTTTCGTGGCCCTTGAAATAGACTTCGCGGCCGGCGGCGCAGCGGATGTCCGACTTGGGGAGCAGCAATCTTGCGAGGCAAAGCACCTTGATGCAATATTCGGGCGTCAACGCCGAAATATCGCGGGTCGCAAGGCGTGTTCCTTCTACCGGCAGCAAGAAGTTGATGGGCACCGAATCGGGATTGATTTCCAGCAATTCAAAAAGCATGTCCACCACGTCTTCGGGCGTTTCGCCCATGCCGATGATGCCGCCGGAGCAAATCTCAAAACCGAGACCCTTGAGCATTTTCAGGTTGTCGATTCGTTCCTGGTAAGTGTGCGTGGTGCAGATGTTCGGATAAAAACGGCGGCTGCTGTTCAGGTTGTGATTGATGCGGTTGAGGCCGGCTTCTTTAAGAATCAGCGCCTGCTTTTCGGTCAGGAACCCGATGGAACAACAGATTTGCGTGTCGTTCTTTTTCATCTTGCGGATGCGTTCGGCCAATTTTTCGATATCGTCGTCCGCAAAACGAATGCCGCTGAGCCCGATGCAGTGCCTCGCCAAATGCATTTCGTCAACGAGGTCGTTGTCGCCATAGAGTTTTTTATCCTCTACATAACGGTACTTTTCAATCGGTGCTTCGGAATCGCGCGACTGGGCGCAATAGGCGCAGTTCTGTGTGCAGTTTCCGCTGCGAACATTGGTGAGCAATTGGATGCTGACGCGGTTTCCCTTGTACTTTGTACGCAACTGGTACGCCTGTTCAATCAAGTTCGGTAAAGAATCTGCGTTCGCGTTCAAAATTGCAAGAGCGGTGTGTCGATTCATGGTAAAAAATTCCCTATAGAAAAATAATATAAGCCAAAGTATGGTCTAAAAAGTCGCCGTTTGCTATTTTCCTACCAAAAATATAGGAAAATAAACCTGGGAGCACCTTATGTCTTCTACCCATTATATGGATTTACTGATGCAGAACTCGCCGTGGAACCTGATTCTGTTCATGGCGATTCCTGTCGTCTTGGCAGAAACCATCGCGATTACGGAACTGCTGATTCCGCTCCTCTCGCAAAGAGCCGAGTTGACAAAAAAGGTGAACCGCGCGTGCGGCGTTCTCGCAGGCATTGCATTTATCGGCATCATCCTTTACCTCGTCCCTGCCGTGGTTCTGCCGCTCGCGTCCAACGGGGATTTCAGGACATGGGTCGATGGGGTCGCCATCTTCTCGTACCTGCTGGCGGGCATCCCGATGATTCTGCTGGCGCTGCTCAACTTGAAGTTGCTCTTTAAGCGTTCGGAGCCGAAGAAAAAACACATCATCCGCATTTTTTTGCTGGCCGCATTCTTGGTCCTTTCTCACATCGCCATGATTTTTGGTATGGTGGATCCGTCCATAGCAGGCTACCAGCCGGAAAAGCAATCCGTCGAGATGAATCATTCTCACCATCATTCACACGGCGATGTTCAGCAGGATTTTTTGCAGCAAGACCATTCCATGCACGACCATTCGCATCATCACTGATGCGTAAAAATCACGCTTGTAGTAACGCTGTAATTCCTTGTTTAAGCCGGTTGAGCCCTTCTAGGCACACACTTTTAGGGCATGCAACATTCATCCGCAAGAAATGTTCACCGCCGGTACCGTAGGCGTCACCCCCGATAAGGAACAGTCCCGTTTTGCGCCTTAAATAGGCGGCAGCATTTCGCCCAGTTTCAGGCAACGCCGAAATGTCAAGCCACACAAGGTAAGTCGCGTCTCCCTTGACGGCCTTGATTTCCGGGAGTTCCTTCGCTAAAAAGTTTTCGACCAGTTTCCGGTTTTCCCAGAGATATTCGCGCAGATTTTCAAACCATGACTCGCCCTGTTCAAACGCGGCGATCGCGGCCACCGTCGCAAAGGAATTGGGCGCGGCGATTTTATCCGTATAGAGCGCATGCCTCACTTTTCGTCGTAGAACAGGATTTGCCACATACACCGCCGAAGTATGGAGACCCGCCAAGTTGAAAGTCTTCGTGGGCGCAATGCAAGTAACGCTTACTTCGCGGCAAGTTTCGGAAGCCGCCGCAAACGGCACGTAACTTTTCCCAGGCTCCGTAATGTCGCA
>CACXXH010000056.1 GCA_902771595.1 Fibrobacter succinogenes
AGGCGGCAGGAACCGTTGAATCCTTCCGGTGCGGCGAACGGGATGCGGGCTTCGTCGTAGAGGTTGCGGATCATGGAATCACCCATGACAGCAGCTTCCTTCTCGAGGCCATGGAACATCATGGCGGTCATGATGCTGTACTGGATGCCGATCCACACGTCGTGAGCCTGGAAGTTGAATTCATCGAGCGGAGAACCGTCCTTGCGGACAAGGTTTGCTGCACCGATGAGCGGGCTGTTGGCCTTGTAGTTCGTGTTGAATACGCGGAGCAGGTTCGCCTTGGCCTTCTTTTCGTCGCTGATCGGCTTCAGGCCGAGGAGGCGGAGGTAGGTGTCGGCGAGCATCGTGTCGGCGAAGACGTCGTCGCAGTCGTTGGCGATCTTGGCGTTCCAGCTGGCGGTAAAGGCTTCCTTGCACTGGGCGGTGAGCCATGCCTTCTTGAGGCCGCGGAGTTCGTTCTTCGAAAGTTCCACGTCGCTCGGAATTTCGCCGGAGTTGAGCCATTCGTTGATAGCCTTGAGGGCGGCCTTCACGTCGTTACCGTCGATAGCGAGCGTTTCCTTGATGGCATCAGCCAGTTTCGGGAGCTTGTCGGCAACGATGTCCTTCGCTTCCATCGGGGTCACAAAGAAGTGGTAGTAGCCTTCGGCATCATCCCAGAGGGCTTCGTCGAATTCCTTGTTGGCGGCGTCTGCCTTGGCGTTCCAGGTGTCGGCCTGTGCCTTGTCGCCGAGGATTTCGGCAATCTTGGCAGCGGCGCGGAGGCCAGCAATCCAGAGGCTACCGCAGTACACGGAAATACCGTGGCTGGAGAGGTTGTCGAACGTGTCGTCGGTACCGTGGGTGAGCGGGAAGTTTTCGCCTTCGTTCACCATCTTTTCTCTGCTTGTCCTGCGTCTTCACGTAATGACGGAGCACCATCAGCACGTACTTCGGAGCGAGATCCTTCCATTCCTTCACGTTGTGCCAGTCGTAGGCATCCGGTTCAGCGTCGAAGGGGCTTCCGAGGTCATGAATCACGGCGCCACGCACAGCGCGCGGGCCTTCGAGTTTCGGGTCCGGAAGGTCGGCGAACGGGTGGTTCACGTATTCGTGGTGACGGCGACGGTTGTCGTTCACGGCGAGAATCGCATCACCGAAGCGCTTCATCACCACACCGTCGAGGCGCGGCATCAAAGCCATCAGGCTGAAGCTGCCGTAGAAGTAAACGTCGAGGGAGTTGAAGAACGGATAGTCGGCGCATTCGCGGACGAGGAAGCGGTCGTCCTTGTCCCACACGGTGGCTTCGGCGAGGAAACTGAGCGTGTTGATGGCGAGACTCTTGAATTCGTCCTGCTTGGCGGCAGTCTTGTAGAGCTTGGCCACAGCCTTCTTCGGGACGAGCGCTTCGAATGCCTTGAGGCGAGCGTCAAAGTTCTTGTCGGCGGCGAGGGCTTCTTCGAGGATGGCGCCCACGCGGCCATAGGCTTCGGGGAAGAATGCGGTGTACTTCTTGGCGGAAGTGAGCTTGTTCAGCTTGATTTCGGGGAAGTCGAGCACCAGGTTGAACTGGAAGCTGACCTTCTGCTTCGGCTTGAGAACCGCGGTAACGGCAACGGCACCGGCCATCGTTTCGCGGCCGCTGTAAACGTTCTTGACCCAAGCTTCGCAAACGCGACCGCTGCGGAGAGCGCCCTTCAGCACGCTGGCAGCGTCATCCTGGTAGAACATCGGCTTCACGGAAACGTTCAGGTTGTCCTTCTTGTTCCAAGCGACAGACACGCCCATGCAGCCGTTGAAGTCGCTTTCGGCGAGCGGCTTTTCGTTGTAGAATTCGAGACCGCGGACTTCACGACCATCGCTGGCCTGCTTGCTGAACTTCACGCCTTTCGGGAAACGTGCGGACGGGACGAGCACGAAACTGGAGTCCTGCACGCCTTGGCGGTCCTTCTTGGCCATGTAGCCGGCGATGCAGTCCTGCACCTGCACAATCGTGATTTCGCGGGTTTCCTTGGTGGTATTTTCGAGAGTGAACACGGTCGCGTTCACCGGGAGGCTGGAGAGGCGTTCGTCACCCGGAGTCACGTAGCTGGACTGGGTCTTCACAATCTGCACGCCATCGTAACCGGCCTGGCCCAAGAATTCGCTGTCGTTTGCCCAAGCGGCGGTGAGGGCGCCCTGACGCACAACTTTTTCGCCCACGACACCGTTGAAAAAATCGATGACGGCGCTGCGGTTGAGTTCGGCACCAGCCTTGTTCAAGAGAGCGGCAGTGCGGTCGCTCCATTCGATGTGCCAGCGTTCAAATGCGGCCACGTTGTTCTTGAAGAAATCCTTTTCGGCGATTGCCTTGTTGAGCTTGGCCTCGGCCTTTTTCTGGTTGCCCAGTTCCGCGGCGGTGAAGAGCGCTTCGCCCTTGGCGTCGACGAGCGGGTACTTGGCGAGCATCTGCGTGAAGCCGGCGAAGTCGCCGATTTCGAGGGCGGCCTTGTCGCTAATGTGTTGAAGCGGAGGTCGGAGGGCTTTTCGGTGCGGACCTGCACGCCCGGCATCACGTTCATCACGGGTGTCGTACCGGCAGGTGTTGCCGTAAACGTAGAACCGATACCGCCGACGGCGATGCCCGTGGTGGAGGGTGTCGTGGAAAGCGGGGTGTACCACGGCTGGATAAATTCCACGGCGAGGCCCGGTGTCATGAGTTTCTGGACGGAACCGGCCTGTTTTGCGCCGGCGAGATAATCTTTGATGCTCATAGTGTAATCCATGATGAGGGTTTAATTTTCGTGGTAAAAGTTACAAATTATGAGAGGAAAGGGCTCGCCGAAAAACAAAAAAGTGTTTACAAAACGGAACTCGGACGAAAAAAGTATTATCTTTAGGGCATGAACAAACTTATGTCTTATCTCATTCTTGGCCTGCTTGTCATCGTGGCGTTCGCGCTTCTCAAGACGTTCGTCATTCCGCCCGAGATTACGGTCAAGGAATGGTTCGTGTATTTGACTGCGGCGGTGACCGTACTGGCTGTCGTTGTTCCCTGCGTTATTTATTATTTGCGTACGCCTCCCGGAATTGACCATAAATAATCCGGTGAATCGTTTCCGCTTTCTTTTGCCGTTCGTCTAAAAAATTATATTTGGCCGCATGTTGAAAATCGGAGTGATGGCTTCCGGTGGTGGAAGCAATTTTAAAGCTATTATTGAACGTATTGGCGAGGGAGACCTCGAAGCTCAGTGCAAGTTCCTGATTACGAACAACGGAACGTGCGGTGCGGTTTCGCATGCTGGGGAATACGGCATACCTGTATATCATATTTCTGGAAAGACTCATCCGGAGCGTGCGGACTACGAAGCCGCGCTTCTGGAAGTTCTCGACCGTTACGATGTGGACCTGTTGATTCTGGCGGGCTACATGAAGGCTTTGCCTCCGTGCATGATTGCGCGTATGCCCGATCGCATCCTGAACATCCATCCGTCGCTCTTGCCCAAGTTCGGCGGGAAGGGATTCTGGGGAATCCACGTGCACGAGGCTGTCCTGGCTGCGCACGAGAAGGAATCTGGCCCGACGGTGCACTTGGTGAGCGAGGAAATCGACAAGGGTCGCATTCTTGCGCAGGTGAAGGTGCCCGTGCTGGAAGGCGATACGCCCGAAGTGCTTGCCGCCCGCGTGCTCGAACAGGAACACAACCTGTATTGGAAGACCATCCGCGACTATGCCGCGACGTTGGGACTGTCCTAAAGCATTATGAAGTTCAAACTGCCCGAATTTCTGGAAAATGTCTCCACGCCGGTAGAAGGCGAGGTTGCCATGAGGAAGTTTGCCTGCGATGTCGCGGGTTCGGGCTGTTCGCGCTCGCTAGACCTCTTCGCCGCCGAAGAAGCTCCGCGTGCCGATATCCTGGTGGGAATTGACGAGGTGGGGCGAGGCCCGCTTGCCGGCCCCGTGGTGGCGTGTGCCGCCGTGCTCAAGGCCCCAGATATCATGCCTGCCCTGAACGATTCGAAGAAGCTTTCGCGAAAAAAGCGCGAGGCGATGTTCGACGACGTGAAGGATGCGTGCGCCTGCTATGCGATTGCAAGCGCTTCTGTCGAAGAAATCGACAAGATGAATATTCTGGAGGCGGATTTTTTGGCGATGCGCCGCGCCCTCATGGCGCTGGGCTTGCCGGGAATATCCGAATCCGCGCCCGAGATTCCGGTGGAAGTGAAGGGGAGTTTTGCCGAAGTTGCCGGCAAGCCGGTCCCCCGTGTGTTCATCGCGGTCGACGGCAACCTGAAGATTCGCAATGTCCCTGCCGAAATGCAGATGCCCGTGGTGAAGGGGGACGGGCGCATCGCGAGCATTTCGGCTGCCTCCATCCTGGCGAAGGTTTTCCGTGACCGCTATATGGACAAGCTTGCCGAAACCTATCCGGCATATGGTTTCGAGAAAAATGCGGGCTACGGTTCGAAGACTCATCTCGACGCCATTCGTAAATTCGGGTTTACACCGGAGCATCGCAGAAGTTTCCACGTCAAGGAACTGGACTGCGCATGCAGTGACAATTAGGGCCGTTTTTGGGTCCTTAAGTTGGTCTTAAAAAAATCTTTTTGCTACATTGGGTTCGGGGTGGTTGTTCCCGCCCGAAGTTTTATTTGAGGAGGTTCCTTTGAACAATTCTATACCTCTTGTACAGATGGTACTTCAGTCCGATATCGCGACGATTGTAGTGCTGTGCATATTGGCTATCATGTCTCTCGGTTCCTGGGGCATTATCATCGTGAAGTTCTTCACCTACCGCAGGAGCAAGCACGCCAACGCCGAATTCTTCCGCAAGTTCAGCACGGTGACCCAGTTTGTGCAGCTGCAGGGCCTTTGCGAGACCGCCGAGGACAGTGCGCTGCGCCGCCTGACGGCCGAAGTGCTGAAAGAGGCCTCCAAATTCAGTAATTTCGTGAGTTACGACTCTATCCAGCATCGTGCATCGCTCCTGGAAGACACCATCCAGCGCTCCATCGAAGGCCTGCGCCTTACCGAAGACCGCTACCTGAGCTTCCTCGCTACGAGTTCGAACCTGGCCCCGTTCTTCGGCCTCTTGGGTACGGTGTGGGGCATCATGATCGCGTTCTTCCAGATTGGCCAGCACGGTTCCGCCGACCTTAGCGTCGTTGCTCCGGGTATCGCCATGGCCTTGATTACCACGGTGGGCGGCCTTGTGGTCGCTATCCCGGCATCTGCGGGCTATAACTATTTCACCAGCTGCAACGGCCAAAACGAAATCTCTTACTTCAACTTCGGTTCCCAGGTGTTGAGCCTGTTCAAGCGCGGCGACTTGCTCGCCCTCGAAGAAGTTGCCGGCTAGGAGGCTTAGGTGAAGCGTAGCCGCGGAAAAGAACTCAAGCAGGAGATGAACCTCACGAACATGATTGATATCGTGTTCTCGATTCTCATCGTGTTCATCATCTCTGCGCCGCTCATGAGTCAGGGCGTGAAGGTCGACCTGCCGAAGGCCGAAGCCCCGACTATGGAGCAGGAAAAACTATTGAAGGTGTCCATCACGAAGGACGAGGAAATCTACATCGCCGACATGCAGGTGGATTTCGACAGCTTCAACAGGGTGTTCAAGTCGCTCTGGAACGGAGAGATGGCGGTAGTCATCAATTCCGACGAAACCGTCCAGTACGGACTGGTGATGAAGGTCGTGACCAAGGTGCAGAAACTGGGAGTCACGAAACTCGGATTCCTCACCATGAACCCCAAAGAAAAACCGGGTAAATGAGTAAGCAGGAAGACAGAATTCAGTATTTTAGCTCGGACGTGGATTCCACGCTCGTGAAGATAATCGTAGTTGCGGTTATCTTCCATTTCGCCATTGTCGCCTTCTTTATCGGGCTGCATTACGTGAACATGAAGCCCGAGCCCGAGATGATACCCGTGTTCGAGATGGTGCAGGTGGCGCAGCCCCCGAAGCCTAGACCGGTGCAGCCCAGGCCGGAACCGAAACCCAAGACCGAGCCGCCTAAACCTAAGGTGAACAAAGAATTGCCGCCCGAGATAAAGCCGGAACCGGAAGAGAAGCCCGAGGAGGTGCACGAGGAAGTGCCGCCAGAACCGGAGCCGGAACCGGAACCGCAGGAAGACTTCGACGTGGACGATCTCGACCTGCCGAAGGCTGTGGAGGCGTCCAGCCTGAACCCCGTTGGCTCGGTCGACATGGATCCGCTGATGCAGGTCTATCTGGAACAGTTGAAGAAGATTATCATGAGCAACTTCAAGCCGCCCAAGGATTTGAAGGTGGGCCGCGACGCCAAGACTACGGTTCAGTTCCAGGTGGACCGTTTTGGCGGGATTACCGCGGTGATCTTGAAGCGCTCGTCGGGCAACAAGGCGTGGGACCACCTCTCGGTACGTGCCGTGCAGATTTCGAAGGTTCCCGAACTTCCGCCGAACTACCGCGCACCGAGCCTGGTGTTGCATTTCAACTTTACGCCCAACTAGGACATGACGATGAACTTTTCGAACGAGGATTGCAAGGAAATGAAGCATAGGAATTCGCTGTTAGGCGTATTGGTTTTCTTCTTTCTTCTCTTTGCCCCGGTAGCAAGTTTCGCAGCCATCGATACGATTGCGGTGGATGTGGGAATTTCTGTTTTCAAGACGATGCCCATCGGCATTGTGCCTTTCGAGGAGAAGGGCGCGATTGACTGGGTCGAAGAACAACCGCACAAGATTCTCACGCGCGACGCGAACCTTTCTGGCCGGTTCGACGTGGTGGCGTCCCCGAAGTTCGACCTTGCGAAGTTCAGCCGCGAGCATGCGGATTACTACATGACGGGCAAGGTGGAAAATGCGGGTGCGGGCAGGCTCCGCGTGCAGTGCTTCCTCTATGTCTCCAAGTCGAAGACGCTCCGCCTGGGCGAAAGCTACACGATTCCGCAGAAGGAATTGCGCCGTGCGATTCACGAGTTCTTCGACAAGGCGACTCTTGCCATTTGCGGCGAACGCGGCGTGGCGAGCACGAAGCTTGCCTATGTCTCGAAGATTGACGGAGTCAAGCAGGTCGTGGTCTCGGACTACGACGGCTTCCACCGCAGCCAGGTGACGCGCGATTCTACCATCAGCATGATGCCCGTGTGGAAACGCGGGAACAAGGGACTGGTGTACGTGAACTTCAAGACGCACAGGCCGCGCCTGTACGAGAAGAATTTCGGGGGCGCGGAACATCCGCTGTTCCCGCAGTTCGACCAGACTTATAGCCCCGCGGTGAACCCTGTGACGGGCGAACTGCTGTTCTCTTCGACGGTCGACGGCAAGACGGATTTGTACGTGGGCAACACGGAGACGGGGAAGGCGCGCAAGTTCGCCTACCTGAAGAGCAACCAGACGAGCCCCGCCTGGAGCCCGCGTGCGGCCGAAGTGCTGTTTACGAGCGACCGTGGCGGCAGCCCGCAGATTTTCGTGATGGGCCGCGACGGGAGCGACCTGCGCCGCGTGACCTTCATGGGACGTTACAACGAGCGTGCGAGCTGGTCTCCGGAAGGCGACCGCATCGTCTATACCTCGATGGACAACGGCAAGATGAACATCTATACCTGCGCGCTTGACGGGAGTGATATCGTGCAGCTCACGAACAACGCTGGTAACAACGAACACCCGACTTGGTCGCCCGACGGCAAGCTCATTGCCTTCTCGAGCAACAGGAGCGGGACATACCAGATCTACATCATGAGGAAGGACGGGGCGAACGTGACCCGCATTACCAATTCGGGCGAAAACACCGCTCCGACCTGGTCTTTCTTCAACGAAGGGATTAACAACAAAAAGGAAGGTAACAAATGAAGTTATATGCAAAAATCGCCATGATTTCTTGTGCGGCGAGCCTCGCTCTCGTAGCCTGCTCCAAGAACAATCCGCCCGAGACGAACCCGCAGCCCGAGGCCGCTCCGGCCGCCGTGGCACCCGCACCTGAGGCCGCTCCCGCTGCCCCCGCTGTGAACGAGGATTCCCTCGCCGCTGAACGCGCTCGCCTGGAAGCTGAACGCCTCGAAGCCGAACGCGCCCGCCTCGAAGCGCTTATCAACCAGATCATGAGCGAAGACGTGTACTTCGATTTCGACCGTTCGGAACTTACCGAAAAGGCTAAGGAACTCCTGGCCCAGGTGGGCGAACTCCTGCTCAAGGAAACTCGCTTCACGGTCACGATTGAAGGCCACACGGATGCCCGCGGTACCGAAGATTACAACTTCACGCTCGGTGCGAAGCGCGCCATGAAGGTGAAGGAATTCCTGAGCGCCTACGGCATCGAAGGCAAGCGCATGGAATCCGTCAGCTACGGCAAGGAAGCTCCGAAGGCTCAGGGCGAGACCGAAGAGGCCTATTCCCAGAACCGCCGCGCGAACTTCCGCGTGAATATCCAGCCGTAATTTAGGGATTAGTCAAAGGTCATTGGCCAATGGTCGCTGGTTGAACGAGAAGTGCTGGAGGCATTATCGTGAAACTGGCGGCTTAAAACGAACAACTAATAACTAGTGTAGAAAATGAATAAACTTGCTATAGGAATGCTCTCGGTTGCCATCGCGCTTGTCGGGTGCTCCAGGATTACGATGCTCCGCACCGAGGAAATGAGGAACGTCGGTACGGACGTGCAGGTTTCCGTGAAGGGAAATCTTGATTCCGCAATGCATAGGCTTCGCTCGGACAACAAGGCGCTTCGCAAGCGTCTCGATTCCCTCAAGGCGGAACTGGAAGCGTCGGCTGTGGCGCAGAAGCGCATGCAGGCCGAAATCACGATGCTTTCTCGCCGTGTCTCGGATGAGTCCGAACGTAACGATTCCAGACAGGAAGAGATCATCTACCGTTTGGACATGCTGCTCGGAAAGTCCGACAAGATTCTCGCGAAGAAGGTCGTGGTGAGCGGTGCTCCGCAGGCGCCTCTCTCGCTCGATAGCCTGGAGCGCGAAGCCGAGAAACTGGTGGAAGCAGAGGCGACGTTCAATACGGCGCGTTCCGATTTCCATAGCGGCGAATTCAAGCTCGCGTTCAAGGGCTTCAAGCAGGTTTACGAACAAATGAAGACCGGCGAACTGGCTGAAAATTCTCTCTACTGGATGGGCCTCTGCCTGACGGAAGTGAATCAGAGGGATAAGGCGAAGAAAATCTTTACGAACCTGTCAGAAACCTTCCCTGACGGGGCGAAAGCTTGTCCCGCTATATTCAAGCTGGCCAACCTCTATGGCGAGGAATGCGATATCCAGTCGCAGAAGCAGTACCTCCAGAAGCTCCTTTCCAAGAAGTCCTGCGAAAAGACGGGCGAGTTCGAACAGTCCGCCGAAATCCTGCAGGAAATCCTCGAAAAGGAAGAGAAGACCGCTGCTGGCGAAAAGGTGGAGGCTTGCGTGCCTGTGTCTCGTGCCCCGGCGCCGGGTTCTAAGTAACCGGAAAAGACATTAAAAAAGTCCGACGGGAAACCGCCGGATTTTTTTTATTCTGCTGAGTCGCTTGACACCGTTACGGTTCGTCGGCGTCGATGACAACGCGCTGCACTTCTGCGCCGAGCTTCGCCATCTTGGCTTCGAAATCCTCGTAACCGCGGTCGAGGTGGTAGATGCGGCTGATCTTGGTTTCGCCTTCGGCGATGAGGGCGGCGAGCACGAGAGCGGCGCTGGCGCGGAGGTCGGAACCCATCACTTCGGCGCCTTCGAGCGGAAGCCCGCCCTTGATGGTGGCGGTGTTCCCGCTGAGCGTGATGTTTGCGCCCAGGCGTTCCATTTCGGCCACGTGCTTGAAACGGTCGTTGTAGACGGTGTCCTGGATGACGCTGTTGCCCGGTACGGAAAGCAGGGTGGCCATGAGGGGCGCCTGCATGTCGGTGGGGTAGCCCGGGAAGGGGAGCGTCTGGATGGTGATGGGCTTGAGTTCTTGACCGCGGGCGTCGACTTCTGCCCAGTCGGGACCTACGGTCACCTTGCAGTTCATGTCGCGGAATGCGTCGAGCGTGGAGGCTATGTGTTCGGGAATGATCTTGTTGACCCTCACGCGGCCACGCGTAATGGCTGCACCGCAAAGGAATGTGCCGGCCTCGATGCGGTCGGGAATGGTGAAGCCATTACCAGGGCGTAGGGCTTCTACGCCCTGCACCGTCAGGGTGCGCGTGCCGCGGCCCTGAATCTTTGCCCCCATCGAGACGAGGAAGTCCACCAGGTTGTCAATTTCGGGCTCGAGGGCCGCATTCTGCAGCACGCTTGTACCCTTGGCGAGCGTAGCCGCCATAAGCACGTTCACCGTGGCGCCAACGCTCGAAATCGGGAAATGGAATGTACCGCCGGGGAGTCGCCCGTCACAGGTGGCTTCCACGTAACCGCGGGTAAGGGTGATCTTTGCACCGAGCGCCTCGAGCCCCTTCAGGTGCAAGTCCACAGGTCTCGGGCCCCAGGCGCATCCGCCAGGCAGCGAGACGCGGCAGCGTCCGAATCGGGCGACGAGAGGGCCGAGCACGTAGAAGCTCGCGCGCATGGTCTTCACGAGTTCATAGGGCGCTTCCAGGTGGTCGGCGCCGCGGGTGTCAATCCTTAAGCAGTGCGCTTCTCCGCTGATGCGGCAACCGATGACGCGCAACACGTCGCTCATCGTCTTCATGTCCTTCAGGTGCGGGACGTTCGTGATTTCTGAGACTCCGTCGGCGAGGAGGGCTGCTGCCATCACGGCGAGCACGGCGTTCTTCGCACCGGAAATTTCTACTTCCCCGTCCAGGGGCTTCTTGACTTGCGGAACGATAAACTGGTACATATTTTTAGTCGGTAGTTATTAGTTTCTAGTTGCTTTTTTCTTCGGGCTCGGATTTGCTCTTCTCTTTCGGAGTGTCAAATACGACGAACGTGCGTGCAATCCAGTCGTGCAGGGCACGGCGCTTGGGGTCGAAAAGGACAATCAGGTAGCCGAAACCGTAAATGAACTGCGAGAGGATGCTGCAAAGGTAGCGTACAATGGAGGTGCTCCAGGAAAGCTTGTTGCCCTCCGGCGTTTCCACGTGGATGTGGAGGAACATCTTGCCGGGTGTCGCCGAGAATATGGCGTTGAACACGATAAAGTATATGGCTTGGATTATGCTCCAGATGGTGATGAGTGATCCGACTCCTGGGGTTTGCGCCAGTTTGTTTATGGATTCCTGCGACATCGGGTTTTGGAAGTAGTCTTGCGCCGCCTGCTGGATGACGTTCAGGTCGTAGATTCCCGCCTGCGCCAGGATAAAGAGCACGATTCCGCCGGCAAATCCCAAGATAAAGTTGTCTGTAATGAGGGCCGCGGCTCGGATGAAAAAGCCGGCGAACGCCTTATTCTGCTTGTTGGTCTCGATAATCTGTTCGAGGGCCTTGATGGTGTTCTCGAGTATCTCTTCTTGCTCGGGATTGCTCTCGAAATAGTCCTTTTCGAGGTTGTCGACGGCTTCTTTCCACGTAATCCAGTTCTCTAGGCCGCTGTGCCAAACCAGGGTTTCGCTTGTTATTTTACCCTGTTTTTCGAATTCACGGATATCGTCGATGGAATAGGGACCTTGTCTGCGATCTCCGTCGGTAATGCTTTCGTCTATAAAGAACCACTTCATACGTGCTCCAAAGATAGAAAAAAATGGACCCGAAGTTCGGTGGAAAAAGGCATGCGTTTCAACCAAAATGCCGCGAATTTACTAAATTTCGCGCCATGAGAATGTATAAGCCGGGGCAACGTTTCGTTAGCCAGTCAGAACCGGAATTGGGTCTTGGAGTCGTTTCCGAGGTTCAGGGCCGTACCGTCAAGTTTTTGTTTCCGCTTGTGGGGGAGGTGCGACTCTACCGCACAGACAATGCTCCCGTCGATAGGTTCATTTTGCAGCCGGGCGAAACCGTAAAAAACGACAAGGGTGTTTCTTTCGCAGTGGAAAGCCTCCGCGAGGTGGATGACCTGGTGGTCTACGTGGGCCGTGGTGGCCGCGAGATGAAGGAAGCCGACCTTACCGCAAAGCAGATGGCTAGGCCTTCCGACCTGTTCCGCGCCCTGACTAGCATCGGCAAAGGGCCGAAATCCGACGAAAGCCCGACCGGCAATGTCGCTGACGTGTCTTCGAAGGCGTTCGAACGCCGCCGCCGTGCCATGGAACTTTCGTGCATGTGGAAGTCTTCGCCCGTGCGTGGCATGATTGGCCCGCGCGTGAGCATGATTCCTCACCAGTACTACCTGTGCCATCGTGCCTGTAGCGAATCCGCTCTTCCGCGCCTTATGCTGAGCGACGAAGTCGGCCTCGGAAAGACTATTGAGGCGGGCATGATATGGCATGCCCTGAGCATGCGCGGCCGTGTTTCCCGTACGCTCATCATTGTGCCCGAGACCTTGAAGCACCAGTGGATGGTCGAAATGAAGCGCCGCTTCAACCAGCTCTTTACGCTGGTGGACGAAGGCTATATCCGCGGGTTGTTCGTCGGTGTCGCCAAGGACGAGACCAAGCCGAACCCGTTCTTGCAGAGCAACAACATCATCGTCGCGATTGATTTTTTGATTGGCCAGCCCGCACTTATCGAGGACTTGCTCAAGACGCAGTGGGACATGACCATCATCGACGAGGCGCACCACCTGGTTTGCGAAGACGGCTTTACGAGCCACGAGTACATGCTGGCAAACGCCGTGCTTGCGCGTTCGAAGGGCGTGCTGCTTTTGACGGGAACGCCGCTCCAGCTGCATCCTGAAAGCCAGTTCAACCGCCTGAAGATGCTTGATCCGGCCCGATTTGCCGATTACAACGCCTTTATCAAGGAGCAGGAAGAATACCGCAAGTTGGTGAACGACCTCTCCAAGCTCCCGACCGACCCGAATCACAGGATGAACTGGGAAGACCTGTACGACTGCGTCCCCAAGAATTCGAAGATCCGCCCGTGGCTCGAACAGGAAAACTCGAAGTCCATGACCGCAGGCGAGTGGATTCGCCGTATCGTGGACGGCATGGGTACGGGTTCCGTCGTGTTCCGCAATACGCGTAAGGGCGTGGGCGGATTCCCGAAGCGCAAACTCGACGAGATTTGCCTTGAACCGAATCCGAGATACCGCGAAATGGTGGAGGCCGCAGCCGAAAACGACTTGGATTCTTCTACGGACATCCAGGAGAACGGACTCCTGTGCACGCGCTATTCCGATGGCTGGGAACTCGATGAACGCATCGTGTGGCTCAAGGAATTTTTGAAGGAACACCGCAACGACAAGATTCTCCTCATTTGCGAATCTATCCAGGTGGTGCTCGCGCTGGAATCCATCCTCACGGATTACCTGGGTGAGGGCGCGTTCTCCATGTTCCATGAGGACATGACCATCATGGCCCGAGACAAGGCCGCCGCAAATTTCAGCAAGAAGAACGGCGCAAACCTGCTCATCGCCTCTGAAATCGGTTCCGAAGGCCGCAATTTCCAGTTCTCGCACCATTTGGTGCTGTTCGACCTCCCGCTCGACGCGGCGCTTGTGGAACAGCGTATCGGGCGCCTGGACCGCATCGGCCAGACCGAAGATATCATCGTGCACGTGCCTTACGTGAAGGGCTCCGGACAGGAAGTCATGTTCCGCTGGTACAACGATGGCCTGAACGCTTTCGGCGCACCCCTCATGAGCGGCGGCGAACTCTTCCTCAAGTACACGGACAGCCTGATTGAGGCTCTTGCCGACCCGAGGCACGGGCTTGAAAACTTTGTCGAGAACGTCATCCCGCAAGTACGCAAGGACTGCGAGGCGATGCGCAAGAACATCGAGAAAGGCCGCGACCGCCTGCTCGAATACAATTCCCGCAATCCCGAGAAGGCGAAGGAAATTACGGATGAGGTCCTCCGCATCGACGCACAGACGGAACTGAAGGATTTGCTCCTGGAATCCCTGCATGCCCGTGGGCTTGACGTGGATGCAAGTGCAATTGCCGGCTGCTGCGTGATTACGCAGGGCCCGCAAATCGAGGACGGCTCCATCGCCGGCATGCCGAGCCGCGGACTTGTCGCCGCGCAGAGCGAAGAAGACGAGCAGGGCTCCGACAACATCTGCCTTACGGCGACGTTTGACCGCAATGTGGCTATGGTGCACGACGAAGTGGATTTCTTGAGCCTCGAGCATCCGCTGGCGCAGGGCATGATAGATTTTGAGACGGGCGTGAACCACGGAAACGTGGCTTGCTGTATTTGGCCGAATTCCGGCCTGCGCGGTCTCATGATGCAGTACGATTTTGTGGTGGAACTGCCGGTGCCCGAGGAATGGGGCGTTACCGACATCGTGGGGCCGCGCTACGTGTGCGCGCTCGTCGATGCTTCGGGCGTGGACCAGTCCGAGCATTTGGAGGCGCTGTCGAAGGCCGAAGTTCGCGACGTGAACGTGCCGCAGGGCAACAAGGCCGTCGATGCGACCTTGAGGTATTTTGCGAAGGAAGGCCTTGCGATTGCGAAAAAGGCGGTTAGCGGTTTTGCCAAGGAGTATGCCGACAAGGCCGCAAGCGCAGTCGAGGCGCGTGCCGAGCAGGAATACCAGCGCATGAACCACTTGCTTACCATGCGAGGCAAGGCGGCGGGCAGCGCCGAACTCAAGCAGCTCCGCAAGAACGTCGGTGACCGCAAGAAGATTGTCGCGACCCCGCAGCTCCGATTGGATGCAATCAGGCTGCTGGTGTGCCGATAAACGTAAAAAAGCCGTTTTGAATGTAAAATGTGCTAGCGGTGCTTGCAATTTGTAAGCAACGGATATAAATTAATAATGTTAACTTCTAGCCTGTTTTTTTAGCTGGGCTGGAGGTGTATGGGTATAGATTGGGGAGGCTATATGAAAGCGGTGTTAGCTTGTGTCGTTTTCCTTGCTGTTTCGGCATGGTCCAGCGTAAACCTTATTTGGACGGAGTTCCAGTTCGAAAAAGGGTATTTGGAAGTAGACACTGCAAAGATTTGCAATGTGGATACGACCTATATCAACTGCTCGCAGGACAGAGGTCTTGCATACTATTCGACGATGGATACCACATTCGCTGTTCTTTTCAATCCGTTAATCACAAGGGTGCAACTTTTTAAATCCTTGAACGTGGACGAACAAAGAGAAGCTGCTGCGGGATATGATTTCAAGATGACGGCAGTTCTGCGTTATGAGTTTATGAAGTGGCAGGAGTGGGGTATTATCAAGATAACAAGGGATAGTGCCCAACGTTTGCTGGATCGTATCTTGCCGGAAGCGAGAGATATTCAGGGACGTAAAATTGTTCATAAGAAGGTTTGCGACGAGGAAATGCTATCTGCATGCCGAGGAGAGATTCTTTGGGGTGGGAGTGGTTCACCTGGGCTTACCGAAGAGGATATGGCGCGTCTTCCGCAGAAAAAGGTTTTGGCGGACACGTCGGCAGAAAATCCGGTAGGTGAGCAACCGAAGGATTCCGCAAGTGTTCAGCAGAGTGATTCTGCGGATGTGACGACTCCTGATTCTACGGATAAGCCGCTCTTCATTTCGCATGGGGCTCCGGTGGGCGGTTCCTTGCTGGGCCTGCGCTACAGCGAGTTCGACGTGAACGGAGTCTTTATCCGTAGCGGCATCTGGCAGGGGTCGCTGAAGGCGACTGGTTCGACACGTGTCGTCCGGTTCGAAAACGGCAAGACTGCGATTTTCCGCTAGTTCTTGTGCTAAAAAGGAGAAAACATGAAACTGATATCAATGTGCGTTCTGCTTCTCGCTGTTTTTGCGTGGTCCAATATTTTCTCTATTGATGCGGGCATTAGTTTTGAGAAAGGGTATCTAGAAATCGATACGACAAAAACGTGCAATGTCGATACGTCCTATATCAACTGTTCGCTGGAAAAGGGTTTAGCATATTACTCGACATTGGATACTGCTGTTGCAGTGTTCTTTATGCCTCGTATTGCAAAAGCTTCTGTCTATGCCTTGCAAACGGCTCCGAATACGCGTTCCTTGACGGAAATATTGCGTTATGAGTTCATAAAATGGGTCGAATGGGGAATTATCGTTATGACGAAGGATAGTGCTCAGCGCTTATTGGACCGCATTTTGCCGGATTCGCTGCAAATGAATAATCGTCACATTCTCCATAAAAAAGTATGTGATACAGATCCTTCGCAGTGTCCAAATTGGGGACCGTATGGAGGCGGTTTGAGTAGCGGACTTTCCGATGAGGAGGCCGCCCGTCTCCCTCAAAAAAAAATTCTGGCAGAATCGTCGACTCCCGTCCCGGCAGACACGTCGGCAAAAATTCCGGTAGGTGAGCAACCGACGGATTCTGTTGTTGCGCAGCCGAATGATTCGGTCGGCGTGACGACTCCCGATTCCACAGACAAGCCGCTCTTCATTTCGCGCGGGGCTCTGGTGGGCGGTTCTTTGCTGGGCCTGCGTTACAGCGAGTTCGACGTGAACGGAGTCTTTATCCGTAGCGGCATCTGGCAGGGTTCGCTAAAGGCGACTGGTTCGACACGTGTCGTCCGGTTCGAAAACGGCAAGACGGCTATTTTCCGCTAGTTTTTTGTCGGCAACTTTTTTCGTTGCGCTGATACATTCTATTTTTTAGCTGTATGAGTGAATTACGAAAGAATATTTTGGACGAATCCCGCCGCATCGTAATCAAGATCGGTTCGCGTATCTTGGTGGATTCCGAAAAGGGCGGTGTCCGTACCCGTTATATCCAGAAACTTGCAGATTCCGTCGCCCGCCTCATGGAAGCGGGCAAGGAAGTGGTCGTGGTGACGAGCGGTGCCGTAGGTACCGGTATGAGCCAGCTGGGCTACAAGGAAAAGCCGACGGTGCTTGCCGAAAAGCAGGCCTGTGCTGCCGTGGGCCAGATCGACCTCATGTACGCTTACCGCGAAATGTTCCGCTGGATGCAACTCTCGGTGGGCCAGATCCTTTTGTCTGCCGACGACTTCCGCGACCGCACCCGCTACAAGAACTTGCAGAACACCATCAAGGCGATGCTGGCGCGCAAGATTGTGCCCATCATCAACGAGAACGACTCCCTCGCGGTCGCCGAAATCAAGGTGGGCGACAACGACAAGCTTTCGAGCGACGTGGCGCTGTTCCTCGATGCGGACCTGCTGTTGATTTTCACCGACGAAGACGGCCTCTTCGACGACAACCCGAAGAAGAACCCCAACGCCCGCCTGTTGCGCTTTGTGCCCGAGATTACGCCTGCAGTGCTCGCCCTTGCCGGCAAACCCGGCGAGACGGGTTCCGCGGTGAGTACCGGCGGCATGCGCAGCAAGCTTGAAGCCATCCGCAACGTGACGAAGAGCGGCTGCAACGCCTTCCTCGCGAGCGGCATGAAGGTTTTGCCGCACCAGGTGCTTTTCGAAAATGCGCAGGGTACGCTCTTTGTGGGCTCCAAGAAAAAGCTCAACAGCCGCCAGCGCTGGCTCAGTTTCGTCACGACTCCGCGCGGGGCCGTGGTGGTGGACGAGGGCGGCGTGAAGGCGCTCCGCGAAAAGCATTCTAGCTTGTTGCCCGTAGGCGTGTGCGCCGTGAAGAAGCATTTCGACAAGGGCGACCTCATCGAGGTCCTGAGCCCTTCTGGCGATGCGGTCGCGCGCGGTGTCGCCGGTTTTGACAGCGAGACGCTCAAGCTCGTGCTGCACAAGAAGACGGCCCAGGTGCACGAAATCCTGGGCAAGGACGTCCCGGACGAACTCATCCACAAGAACGACCTGGTTGTTTTCTAGTTAGCCTTTTATATATTTAATGCCATGAGTCTTTCCCGTTCTTTAAAGATAGCCCTCCTTTCGATCCCCCTTGCGGTTGCGTCTGCCGTAGCCGATGCTGTCGATGTGGAAACGGTTGCGAGTGGCGGCTTCTGGATGCGCGACAACCAGTTGCACGACATTGGCGACTTGCTCTTGCTCGGAAAGGGGTCGTACTTTGATATCGGATTCAACTACACGCCGCTTTCGACGCAGATTCCGCTTCGGAGCGCTTTCGGCGAACACGAAGGCTATGCGAGCCGTCACCATATAGCGTTTCTGGCGTCTCATCCGTTCAAGGAAAATCAATACCTGAATCTGCTTTTGTGGTTCGAACGCTCCGGCTGGGATACCGAGGATTATTTCTTCTTCCCGCGGTATAGCGATTTCGGTCTGGTGCGCTCGGTGACTACTTGGGGTCTTGGCTACACGGATACGAGGCTGGGTTATTCGGTTGCTGCCGGTATGCAGCACCAGAACGTAGAATACGTGGGAAAGGTGTTCCCGGCCGAAAACGACTCGTTGCTCTATAGCTGGGCGAATTTGCGTTATGGCCGTATCAGCGCTCAGGTCCAGTTCCACCGCACGGATTTCCGCCTCTTGCGCCTCTCCTTTGACTTGGAAGACCGCGCCGTATTCGGCGGTGCTTCTTCAGGTATCTGGACGTATCTGCCCAATATCGATGCGACCATGTATAAACGAAGAATTGACGGGGCTGATGATGACTTTATCCGCGTGAACTGGGAACAGAACCTGTATGGGCAGAGGCTCTATGCCGAAGTGTCGTATGACTTCCCTGATGACGGGTTCCATTCGGCGGCTCTCAAGTACTATCCCGATCCCTCGCGATTCGTTGCTCTTGAACTGACCTGCCTTCGTCGCCGTGTCCTGGAAGATAACTGGGACGACCTGATGCTCGGCTGGGCGATTGAACTGCCCATCTTGCGCATAGGCTACAATGCGGCCAGTGAATACGACCACCTCTTCCATGCGAAGGGAACGTGGATTGTCGAGTTCCATTTCAATCTCGAAAGCCTGGACGGTTTGTTGTTTGCAAAGAACGGACGCCAGCCGGTCGAACTTGAAACGAGGCAAGTTAAGAGGAAGAATACGCCGGAAAAGCCTGCGGAAACGATTCCGCTTACGGGGGCTGCCGAGGGCTCATCGGGAACGGCTTCGAAGACGATTACCGCGAAGGGCATCCGTTATGAGAAGTCCGGTCAAAGCACGCAGGGAGACAAGTAATGAAAAAGACGATTAGAAGTTTCTTTGTTCTTGCCGCTATGCTTGTGTGCTGCGCCGCTCTTTCGGGATGTCTCAGCCACTGGTTTGTCGATTCAACGACCAGACTCCAAATTGAGAACAAGACAAATGTCACATTCTACGGCCTGGATATCGTATCCGAAGATGGTTCGTCCGTGGTGCCTTGGATTAGCGATACCTTGGAACCGGGCGAACGGAGCCGGGTTTACGAGGAAGATTGGGTGGGCACATTCAGGGGCAGGCTGAAAATGGGTGGCAGATGCTTTAAGACCTGCAAGGCCCTGGCCTCGATAGATGAATCGCGTGCAATGGCTGCCGCTACTGAAATAGAGAAACCGATAGACTTTATTCCTTCGGATTCGGCATCGCGGTCAATGACTTATCCCTGCATAAAGAACCTCGATATCGAAGAATTTGAGCTCGAAGGCGGAAGTCTTTACCTGGTTATCAGCACCAACGACTACGGACGCCTGCAGTACGAGTTCAGGTAGTTCTCTTTTACTATCTTTTTTCTTACAGTGCAGATTACTAAGTTAAAGATTTTTGGATTCAAATCCTTCGCCCAGAGGACGGAAATCAACTTCCCTACGAAGGGCTTAACCGCCGTCGTGGGCCCGAACGGGTGCGGCAAGTCGAATATTACCGACGCCATCCGTTGGGTCTTGGGTGAACAGAAGGCTGCGCTCCTGCGTATGAGCAAGATGCAGGACGTGATTTTCAGCGGTACTGAAGAACGTGCCGCCATGAGCCTTGCCGAAGTTTCCATTGTCATCGACAACAGCGATGGCACGCTTTCTTCCGAATATTCCGAAGTCATCGTAACCCGCCGTGTACACCGCGACGGTTCGGGTGAATACCTCATCAACAATCAGGAATGCCGCCTGCGCGACGTGCATGCGCTCCTGTTCGACTCGGGTCTCGGTTCCAGTACGTATTCGCAGATGAACGCCGACATGATCAAGGCGGTTCTTAGCGACAAGGCGGACGACCGCCGCGTGCTATTTGAAGAGGCCGCCGGCGTGAGCAAGTACCGCCAGCAGAGGAAGGAGGCCGTGCGCCAGTTGGAACGCGTCCAGACGGATATGGAACGCGTGGAAGACAATTTGAGGGCTACGCGCCGCTCGGTGCGTCAGTACGAGACTCAGGCCGAAAAGGTCGAGGAATACAAGAGGCTGACCAAGCGCCTGCGCGAACTGGACCTTTCGGTCAGCTTGGACAAGTTCGAGGATTTCATCGAGGGCCTGAATACGCTCGATACCTCCTCGCGCCGCATGGAGCATGAGGTCGAATCCGCGAAGACGAAGGCGACGGAACTCCAGACCAAGATTGAAGAGAAAAAGCTCGATATCAGCGAAGACGAGAACGCCTACCGCGACTTGGAACGCGAGGTGCAGGCGGCGACCATCGAGCTCAACAACCTGAACAACGATATCGTGCGCTTGCGCGATTCGATTTCCTCGATGGAATCTTCCAACGCGAAGGCCGAGGAGGAAATTACCCGCAGCGAGCAGAAGGTGGGCGAGCTTACGCAGGAGCAGGGCCGCCTCGAAGAGGAAAATGCGGTTCTCGGGAACGACAGCGAAGTCGACGAGATGAACGCCCTCCTGGAGCGTGAACGCGAAACCCTGCAGGTTATGCGCGACAAGCTCGACGACTTGCGCCAGAGGTCTAGGGAACTTTCCAACGAACGTGTTACGGCTATCAACAAGCTCAATTCGCTCAAGGGCCGCTTTGAACGCATGGATGCGGAAGTCTCCATGCTGCAGACGAACCTCGAAGGCTGGGAGACCGAACTCGGGACCCTCCGCACGCAGAAGGAAAATGCCGAGCGTGCTGCTGCGGATATTGAACAGGGCATGGAAGATGCCCGCAACGAAATTACGAATTTGGAAGAACAGAAGTCCGTACGCGAGGAACGTGTAGAATCCCTCGGTGCGGAACTGCGCGAATTGCAGGGGAAAGCCGCTTCCTTGAAAAGCGAGGAGGCCGGACTCCAGGCGCGTATCGACGTCTTGCAGAGTGTCGCGAACGAAGGTTCTGACGCGAGCCGCTGGCTTGCCGAGAACAAGGCGCACCTGACGCAGGGACTTCTTTCTGAACGCATTACCGCGACTCCCGAATATGCGGGCCTTGTGGAAAATGCCCTGGGCGACGTGCTCGAGGCGACCGTGGTCGATAATGCGGATAACCTTGCAGAAATCGTTTCTGCCCTCAAGTCCGAAAATGTGGGCCAGGCGCTGATGGCGCTCACGTCCAAGCCGCGCCCTGCATTTACGGGTGCCATAGAGGGTGCTGGCGTTGTCGGCCCCATGCTCAATTTTGTGCAGGCGGACGATGTGACGAAGGCTTGGCTCGGCGGGCTCCTTTCCCGCTATATCCTGGTCGAATCCCTCGACGCGGCGCTGGAACTTTCTGCCCGTTATGGCAATGAGGACCTGTGCTTTGTCGCTCCCGAAGCGACGGTACGTACCGCGGGCCTCGTATCTACGGGCAGCCCGACTTCCGGAACGCTCAGCCGCAAGAACGAGATTGCCGAGGCCGAAGCTTCGCTTGCTGATGTGCAGGCCAAAATTGCTCAGGCGCAGTCCGATATCGCGAGAATTCAGGACAACGTGGCCGAAGAAAACCAGATGCTCGAATCTCTGGTGGACGATATTCGCGAAAAGGAAAACTCGCTGCATGGCGGGGATGCGGCAATCACCATCCAGAAGAATACTGTCGCCTCCTGTGGGAACCGCATAGCGCAGCTCGAAGAGCAATGCAACCGCGCCCGCACGCGAATCGAAGAAGCCGAAAGCACCAAGAACGCCGATGCGGAACTTGCCGAAGCCGAGGTGAACGCGAGCCGCGCCGAAGACGAATACAGTCGCGTGAACGACGAACTCCAGGAACAGGAGACGATGTTCCGCGAGAAGGACGAGGATGTCCGTGAGTTGGAACGCAGCGCTCTCGACAAGAGCGCGAAACTCACGCAGAACACGAACCGCCTGAAAAACATTGCCGACCAGATGGAATTCCTCGGGAATACGATCAGGTCGTACCGCGATGGAATCGAGAAGAACAACGAAAACATCGAGAAACTCCGTGTCGATGCCGACGCCATTGCCGGCCAGGTGCAGGAAAAGGATTCCGCTCTCCGCGAACTGGAAAATAGGCGTGATTTGGCCCGCGAGAAGTATGAACTCGTAGCGGGTGACCTTGAAGAATGGCGCAGCGAGGTGAACCGCCTCCGCGACGACATGATTGACAAGATGAAGGACTTGAACGAGATTGTCCGCCGTCGCGAAGCTTTGCAGGCGAATGTGGACCGCCTCAAGGAACGCATGCTTGCCGATTGGGACGTGAATCTCGAGGAACCTGGCGAAATTGAACGCGTGGAATACACGCAGCCCGAAGCTGACCGCGAAATTCGTGAAATCCGCGCGAAGGTGAAGGAACTCGGGCCCATCAACGTGAACGTGATGGAAGATTACGAAGACGAGAAGAAGCGCCTGGAAGAAGTCGAAAAGCAGTTCGACGATTTGGACCGCGCACGCGCCTCGCTCGACCGCACGATTACGAAACTCGACGATATCGCTCGTACGCGCTACCTTGAAACGTTTGAACGCATCCAGAAGAACTTCCAGTTCGTGTTCAGCAAGCTGTTCCTGAATGGCGAAACCAAGATGAGTCTCGTGGAAAAACTTGACGAAAACGGCAAGCCGATGGATATCCTCGATGCGGATATCGAAATCAACGTGCGTCCGACCGGCAAGAAGATGCGCGGTATCAAGGCGCTTTCCGGTGGTGAACACGCTTTGACTGCGACGGCACTGCTGTTCGCCATCTACATGGAAAAGCCTTCGCCGTACTGTGTGCTGGACGAAGTTGACGGCCCGCTGGACGATGCGAATGTGGGCCGCTTTATGGCGCTTCTCCGTGAATTCAGCAAGCAGACCTTGTTCATCGTGGTGACCCATAACAAGCGTACCATGGCCGAAGCCGATATGCTCTACGGTGTGACCCAGGAAATCAAGGGTATTTCCCGCATCGCTAGCGTTCAGCTCGCCGACGCTACCAAGTTCGCGATATAAGACCGCTCGGACTAGAATATGGCTGTCAGGTTCAGGGCTGGTCCTCGCTCTCGCATACACGCCTCGTTGATACGAGGCGCTTTATGCTCACGGAAGACCGCTCGGACTAGAATATGGATGTCAGGTTCAGGGTTGGTCCTCGCTCTCGCAACCACGCCTCATTAATATGAGGCGCTTGTTGCTCACGGAATACCGCTAGATTCCATTATGGAAAAAAGAATTAGTTCATTACTTTGTAATTTCAAAACGTTAAAGGGTTTCCTCTTTGCGGCTCTTTCTGCCATATGCTACGGCACAAACCCGCTGGGGGCTTTGAACCTGTACGCCCAGGGCTATTCGCCCGAGAATGTGCTGTTTTACCGCTTCTTTACGGCGGCTCTTCTCCTTTTTGCGGTGATTCTCGCGAAGGGCTCGCATTTCAGGGTTACGCTCAAGGAACTTGCGGCTCTCATTGCTTTCGGGTTCCTGTTTGCGGTCAGCTCGCTCACGTATTACGCTTCCTTCAAATACATGGATGCGGGGCTAGCCTCGACGCTCCTCTTCCTTTACCCGCTCGAAGTTTCGGTGATGATGGCGATTTTTTTCAAGGAAAGAATCAAGCTCTG
>CACXXH010000057.1 GCA_902771595.1 Fibrobacter succinogenes
CATGAAGGATTTGCTCCCGATGCTCGAACACGTGGCAAAGCAGGGCAAGTCTCTCCTCATCATCGCCGAAGACGTCGATGGCGAAGCTCTTGCAACGCTGGTCGTGAACAAGATGCGTGGCACCCTGAAGGTCGCCGCCGTCAAGGCCCCGGGCTTCGGTGACCGTCGCAAGGCCATGCTCGAAGACATCGCCATCCTCACCGGTGGTATGCTCGTTTCCGAAGACACGGGCGCCAAGCTCGAAGACGCTCCGGTCACCGTCCTTGGCCAGGCCAAGTCCATCACCATCACGAAGGACAACACCACGATCGTGGAAGGTGCTGGCGACGCTGCCTCCATCAAGGGCCGTATCGGTCAGATCAAGAAGCAGATCGAAACCACCACGAGCGACTACGACCGCGAAAAGCTCCAGGAACGCCTGGCCAAGCTCGCCGGCGGTGTGGCCGTGATCAAGGTCGGTGCCGCTACCGAAGTCGAAATGAAGGAAAAGAAGGACCGCGTCGACGACGCCATGCACGCGACCCGCGCTGCCGTCGAAGAAGGTATCGTTCCGGGTGGTGGCGTTGCCCTCATCCGTGCCGAAAAGGCCATTGACGCCCTCAACTTTGACAACGCCGACCAGAAGACCGGTGCTGCCATCATCCGCCGCGCCATCGAAGAACCGCTCCGCCAGATCGTGCAGAACGCGGGCCTCGAAGGCTCCGTCGTGGTGAACAAGGTCAAGGAAGGCAAGGACGCCTTCGGTTACAACGCCAAGACCGACACCTACGAAGACCTCATCAAGGCTGGCGTCATCGACCCGGCCAAGGTGACCCGCACGGCCCTCAAGAATGCCTCCTCCATCGCCTCGATGATCCTCACGACTGACTGCGTGATCACCGAGAAGAAGGAACCCAAGCCGGCTGCTCCGGCCATGGACCCGGGCATGGGTGGCATGGGCGGCATGATGTAATCTAGCGTCTTGCTAACAAGATTCTCCTCCTAACAAAAAGCACTCGACTCGCAAGAGCCGGGTGTTTTTTGTTGTGCTTATGTCGTCATGAGAGGCGAAGCTTCGATATACAAAACATGGGGCCTCGGCCCCATAGTCGCGTTAGGTTAGATGGTGTGGAATCCGGACCGATAGTTTATTGCAAATCGCGCTGGAGTATTTCGCACTTCTCCTTTTTCCATTCTTCAAACGTGTCGTCAGCGATATGCTGCTTGGCCTGCCGCATCAGGTGCAGGTAGAAGTGCAGGTTGTGGATGCTCGCCAGCGTGAATCCGAGGGATTCTCCGGCGTGGTGCAGGTGGCGCAGGTACGCGCGGCTGAAGTTCCTGCAGCAGTAACAGTCACAGTTGGGGTCCACCGGCTTGTCGAATTCCTCGGCATGGCGGGCGGCCTTGTAGCGCAACACGCCTTCGCTCGTGAACAGCATGCCGTTGCGGGCGTTGCGCGTGGGCATCACGCAGTCGCACATGTCCACGCCGCGCTCGATGAGCTCCAGCAGGTTCCATGGCGTGCCCACGCCCATCACGTAACGGGCGTGGTCCTGCGGCAGAATGTCGGTGCAGAAGTCCGCAATCTCGTACATCGTCTCGGTGGGCTCGCCTACGGAGAGACCTCCCATCGCAAATCCGTCGGGCCCGAGTTCCGCGATGCGCTCGATGGCCTGTTTGCGCAGGTTCTTGTGCATGCCGCCCTGGATAATCCCGAAGAACTGCTGGTCGTACCCGTGGATGGGCGGGTGCTCCTTGAGCCACTGCATCGCTTCGGCTGTCCACTTGAGCGTAAACTTGAGGCTGTGTTCCGCTTCTTTTGCGGTGCTCGGGAATGGCGTGCATTCGTCGAGCGCCATGATGATGTCGGCGCCAATTTCGCGCTGGGCGTTCATGACGCTTGCGGGGCTAAAAAAGTGTTTTGAACCGTCAAGTATGCTCCTGAACTCGACGCCTTCCGGTGTAATCTTGCGCAGGTCCTTCAGGCTCCACACCTGGAATCCACCGCTGTCCGTGAGCACCGGGCCGTCCCAGGCCATGAACTTGTGGATGCCGCCCGCTTTTGCGATGCGGGGCGTGGTCGGGCGCAGGTACAGGTGGTACGTGTTCGCGAGGATGATTTCCGCCTTGATGTCCTTGAGCTGGGCGGGTGTCACGGCCTTCACGGTCGCTTCGGTGCCCACGGGCATAAAGATGGGGGTCGTCACGTCGCCGTGGTCGGTATGGACCACGCCCAGGCGCGCTTTCGATTTCTTTGAAGTCTTTAAAAGTTCGAAACGGTTCATTGTTGCTAAAGTTAGAAAAATGCTCGGAGCTTTTCTCTATGAAAAAAAAGAAACCGTCGGGTATGCGCCCGGCGGTTTTTGAATTAGGAATCTGTTCGATTAGAAGTCGAAGGCAGTTTCGAAGCCGAGTTTGAAGCCGACCTTGTCTTCGTTCTCGCCGACCGGAATGTCGAGCATGCCGAAGGCGGTCATGTTGAGGTGCTCGACCGGAGTGAGGTAGAGGCGGGCGCCGAGATCGATAGTCTTGGTGCCATCCTTGTCGCTGTCGAGGGTGTTGGTGTGGAATTCAACAGGGATGCCCAACTTCATGAAGCCGCCAAGCTTGAGTGCGGGTTCGATGTAGGCGAACATGTATTCCGGAATTTCGAAGTCGTCTTCCTGGTGGACGGGGTCGTATGTGGTGATGTCCTGTTCCTCAATCTCGTTGTTGTCGTTTTCGCCGATGAAGGCGATGAAGAAGCTGGTCTTAATCTGGAACATGGCCACGTCAAAGGTGGGTTCAGCCAAGATGGTGTGCGCAACGGAGGTCAGGTCGGCATTCGGGTCTACGTCCTTGCTGTCGGCGAGGTAGTCGGCATGGAAGCCGTACACGGCGCGGAATGCGAATCCGCCGATGGAAAGGCCTGCGTCGATACCGGCGTGCAGTTCGTTATGTTCTGCTTCCTGGTAGCTCTTGTAGTCGAAGAACGGGCGGAGGTGCTGACCGGCGTAGTCGAATTCGTAGGCGACGTGGGCGTTGTAGACTTTGCAGTTTTTTTCTTCCTCGTCGGCGCAGCGGTCGTTGCCGCCACGGCCCAATCCGATGCCGAGTTCAAGACCGGCGAGATCGATTTGGAGACCGCGGATGTCGTGTTCCTTCATGCCGGCGGCGTAGTAGGTCGGATCGTCATAGCCGTAGTAGGCCTGGAATGCGCCTTCCGAGAAGGTCAGGTCGCCGAACTTGATGCCAAAGAAATCGGCCGGCTTGTATTGGATAAATGCGCCGCTGTAGTGAATGCCCGGGATGGCGTTGCCTTCGTCACCTTCGATGCCTGCGTGTGCGGACCATCTGTCGTTGAACTTCACGTCGACGTTGAAGTCATAGGTTGTCCAGTAATTGTGGTTCACGTCCTTGTCGTTGAAAAGGTCACCGGTGTAGGCGTCAAATTCGACATAGCCGGAGAACTTCACTTCCATGTTGGCGGCGGAGGTGGCTTCGCTCAGGCTGGACTTGAGCATGCTGAATGCGTTGCCGGCGGCGTTCGCGACTTCAGCCGGATTGGTGTTTTCGGCCGGCTTGGAATCGTCTGCCTTTGCTTCTTCAGCGGCCTTGGCCTCTTCGGCCTTCTTGGCTTCTTCGGCGGCCTTGGCCTCTTCGGCCTTCTTAGCTTCTTCGGCAGCCTTGGCCTCTTCGGCCTTCTTGGCTTCTTCGGCAGCCTTGGCCTCTTCGGCCTTCTTAGCTTCTTCGGCAGCCTTGGCCTCTTCAGCCTTCTTAGCTTCTTCAGCGGCCTTGGCCTCTTCAGCCTTCTTGGCGTCGTCGGCAGTCTGTTCGGTGGTGGCTGCGGCAGGAGCTGCAGCCGGTTGAGCTTGGGCAAATGCGCCAGCGGCGGCGAGGCCGAGGACGATTGCGGAGAGTGTCATTTTTTTCATTTGATACTCCTGTGAGGGGTTTATTGTTTGTCTTTTGTAAATTTAACTTGGGTTGCCCCCGTTCGGACCTTTTTTTCTTGAAAAAGGCCTGATTATGTATCTTTTTTGTATCAAATGAAGGGAAAATTGCGAAAAAAAGAAAACCCAGTCTTGCGACTGGGTTTCTTTCTGCGGTCGGACAGACTTGAACTGTCATGGGATCGCTCCCACTAGCACCTCAAGCTAGCGTGTCTACCAATTCCACCACGACCGCGTGGTCCTTAGCGGAACGGCAACAAATTTAGTTTAAAATGCTGCCGTTGTAAAGGGGTGGGGCGAAATTTTTTGAAAAAAATCGCTTTTTTATCGGACTTCTTCCACCAGCTTGTCGAAGACCTGCCCGCGGACCTTGTAGTTCTTGAACAGGCCGAAACTTGCGCAGGCGGGGCTCATGATGACAGTCCCGCCCTTGCCGATGGAGAGGCTGTCGGCGAAGGCTTCCTCGAGAGTGGGAAAGATCTTTGCCGCGATACCCGCGGATTCCAGCCCGGCCTGCTTGAGCGATTCGAGCATGCGTTCTGCTGTGGCGCCGATGAGCGCGATGCGCTTGAGGTTCGGGCGTTCCTTTACGAGGATGTTTGAAAGTTCGGTGAAGTCCGCGTTCTTCTCGGAGCCGCCGAGGATGAGCGCGAAGGGGCGCGTCATGCTGGCCGTAGCGGCGATCGTCGCGTCGGGGCGGGTGGCGTAACTGTCGTTGAAGAATTCAATCCCGTTCTTCTCGCCCTTGAATTCCATGCGGAAGGGGAGGGTCTCGTAGCTCTTCAGTGCCTCGAACGCGTCGGCCACCTTGATTCCCAAGGCCTTCACGGCGAGGGTCGCCGCAGCCATGTTTTCCAGTTGGTAGATGCCGCGCACCTTGCAGTCCGCAAGGTACAGCTTCTCGCTGTCGATGGCGAGGGTGGCGCCTTCAATTACGGCATCCCCGTTACCGGCACCGTCGCCATCGGCGTGGCATACGGCATACTTCGTTCCGGCAGGGCTTTCGCTTGCAATCTTCGCGGAGGGGGCGGCATCCTTCAGGTACACGCAGGTCCCGCCACGCTTCTGCCAACGCACCAGGTTGGCCTTCGCGTCGCGGTATTCCTCCACGCTCTTGTGCCAGTCCAGGTGCTCGGTGGATACGCGCAGCACCACGCCCACGTCGGGCGAACGCGAAAGTGTCATCAGCTGGAAACTCGAAAGTTCCAGGATGCTGATGCGGTCAGGCGTCTCGGTCTCGAGCAAGTCGAGCGCGGGCACGCCGAAGTTCCCGCCAATCTCGTTTTCTACGCCGCACTTGGTTAAGATGTGGCTTATCATGCTCACGGTAGAACCCTTGCCGAGCGTTCCCGTGACACCGACGACCTTCTTGGATTTAGTTTGTTCTAAAAACAACTGAATCTGGCTAGTCATGAGCCCGCCGTTCATCTGGAACTTGAACAGGTCCTGGCTCATCGGGTACACGCCTGCGGAGCGCACTACGGTCACGCAGTCCTTGAGACCGTCCAGGTAGCCTTCGCCACTGAAAACCTTCACGTTTACGCCTGCGTGTGTTTCCGGCAACTTCACCGGGTTCTTGTCCATCACCACGATTTCCTTGATACCGCTGCGGACAAGGTAGTTGAACGTGCTCTGGCCTTCGATGCCAAAGCCTAAAACTCCTACGGGTGCGACTAATGTATTCTGCATGATAAAACCTCGGAGAGAAAAGTAGAAAACGATGTGTAATGTGAGATGCTGCGCCTTCAGCGTAACAAAAAAGTCCACCCCGCAATGCAGGGCGGACTTCGTAATGCGGTCGGACAGACTTGAACTGTCATGGGATCGCTCCCACTAGCACCTCAAGCTAGCGTGTCTACCAATTCCACCACGACCGCAGCGTAATGCGGTCGGACAGACTTGAACTGTCATGGGATCGCTCCCACTAGCACCTCAAGCTAGCGTGTCTACCAATTCCACCACGACCGCAGGTTCGTCACATGCGTAATCCCGCAAGTGCAGGTTTACGCGATGACAAATCCTTTTGGCGTGTTACTCGGCAGCGGGAGCTTCAGCCGGTGCAGCCGGAACTTCGGCAGCGGGTGCTGCGGGAGCTTCAACGGCCGGAGCGGCGAAATCGCCCGGAAGAGCCGGAGCGGGAGCCTGCTGTTCGGCATTCTCACGAGTTGCCTTCTGCATGGCAGATTCTTCAACGGTGACGTTCTTCTTGGCGGTGATGAGGCCGAGCAGGAAAACCACGATGAAGAAAATGACGGCGACGACGCGGGTCAGCTTCTGGATGAAGGTTGCCGCACCAGCGGTAGAGAATGCGGACTGGGATGTCATGCCACCGAGACCTGCGAGGCCGCCCATCTTGTCGTTCTGCACGAGAACGAGCAGAGAGAGGAACAGGCAGAGAAAGACGTGGACGACAATCAGAATCCAAAAAAGAGTTGTCATGTGACGATTCCTTGGTTTAAGTTTCTAGCCGCGAAATTACTTGGCTTCGGCAGCGTCGATGATTTCCTTGAAGGTGTTGGCCTTGAGACCTGCACCGCCGATGAGGCCACCGTCGATGTCCTTCTGGGCGAGGAGGCCGGCAGCGTTGGCACCCTTCATGGAGCCACCGTACTGGATGCGCATGCCTTCAGCAACAGCTTCGCCGTAAATTTCCTTCACAACGGAACGAGCGTAGGCCTGGGTGTCCTGAGCCTGTTCGTCGGTAGCGGTAACGCCGGTACCGATTGCCCAAACCGGTTCGTAAGCGAGAACGCACTTGGCGGCGTCTTCGGCGGAAACGTCCTTGAAAGCGCCCTTGATCTGGAGGCCGAGGACTTCCTTCAGGATGCCACCGTTACGCTGGTCGAGAGTTTCACCGATGCAGATAATCGGCTTGATGCCGGCTTCGAGGGTCTTCTTGACCTTGAGGTTCACCGTTTCGTCGGTTTCGTGGAAGTACTGACGCTGTTCGGAGTGGCCGATGATGATGTATTCGGCACCGATTTCCTTGACCATGTCAACGGAGACCTTGCCGGTGAATGCGCCCTGGTCCTTCCAGTGGATGTCCTGGATGGCGAGCTTCACGTTGGTACCCTTGATGACGTCGGCGACCTTGGCGGCAGCGAGGTAAGTCGGGGCGATGACCACTTCGGTCTTCTTCACGTCCTTGACGGCTTCCACGATATCCTTAGCGAGCTGAACGGATTCGCTAACGGTCTTGTTCATCTTCCAGTTACCAGCAATGATATACTGACGCATAATTAACTCCTTGAAAGGTTTAAAATTTAACGCGCCTAAATTTAGTAAAAAAAGCCGCCTTTTGAAAGGCGACTTTTTAAACTAAGGCCGTAAAAAAGGTTAGTTGTAGTTGCTGGAACGGCTCGAAGTCGGGGCCGGGGAGCCGCCGTAGCGGTCGCCTTCGATCTTTTCGAGGATCCATTCGTTTTCGTAACCCTTCAGGCGGGCCTGGTCGGGGTGCTTCCAGAGGAGGCGAGTGATGAGCTTGCCTTCTTCGGTGTAGTATTCCCACACGCTGGTGGAATCGGTCTCCGTTTCGTGGTCGGGAGGTCCCCACAGCAGGTTCACCATGTCATTGGTCATGCCTTCTTCGATATAGCCCTGCTTGAACACGTCCTTGAGGCGCTTTTCGATGCCCATGCTTTCCTTGGTGACGAAGTACTCGCGTTCGTATTCGTTTTGGCCCACGCCACGTTCAATAAGAATGGGAGAAGATGCTTTGTTTGCGCACCCCCAGAAAAGCAGTCCGCTGAGGGCTAGTACGCACAGATGAGAAATTTTCATAGGAACTCCTATAAGATTAGTGTCCACAAAATAAGAATTTATCGGGCAAATAGATGAAATATTTTTTAGATTTTACATTGAAATGCGGTTTTTCTGTCAACAAATTAGGATTTCGCTTGTTTCGGTGCTACTTGCTTTCACCCTTTCCATGGGTGACGGCTTCGACCAGAGTGCACAGTTCGGCTTGCGTTACGGGCCGAACCTCTCCTGGAGCGCCATGGGCAATACGCCGTTTGTATGGGGACAGTGGCTGCCGCAGTTTACCGCGGATCTTCACTACACCTGGCTCGAACCTATTGAACCGCTCAATTACGGCGAGAGAATGGGCCGGATTCCCACGTTCCTTAAAATGGAAGGCGCCTTGGAAGTATCCCCGTTCTACGCGGGCTACCAGGTGGGGTTCGGGCTGCGTCCGTTCAAGACTAATCCGCAGGTGGAGGTCTCGGCGACGTACGAGAGCTTCTTCTACCTGATGAGCAACCTCGAAATGGTCACTTCCGACGTGTTGGGCGAAGGGCGAATCGCCGAAACGTGGAATGCGGATTACATTGTCGACAACGCCTGGGATAGCGACGAGTTCGATTACGCCCAGCTGTTCGATGTCGCGGTCAAGATCGAGTATTTCTTCCCGAAGTCCGCGCTCATCGGCCTCAACATGCATTATATCCTTACGGATATCAGCACCGATTTCTCGGGCAAGAGTTACGACTACAAGCTCAACATGCCCGTGTTCAGCCGCGATTTTATTCTGGACTTTGAATTTTTTGGGCGTGCGCCCATCAGCGAGAATGTCGCTTTGCTAGTGGAAACCTCCCTGTTCAGGACGGGCTTCTTGCGCAACGGCGATGTCGTCGAGAAAGAAGCCCTCAGCTACATGATGGTCAGGCTCGGCCCGCATATTTCCTGGAAAGAAGGCTTGCGTAGCGTTACGCTGGAGATTGGCTTCTGGAACCGCCTGAAGGACAGGTTCTACGACGGGAACCTGGCCCAGCAGTTTATTGTGCAGTTGCAATATCAGGGTTACTTCTCGTTCCCGATCCACAAAGACGCGCGGTAGTCGTGTCCGAATTTCAGCAGGTTCTCGCGTAACGGATCGCGGCTCAGGTCTTCCATGGGGTAGGCCGAACGTATCCAGAATTTGCCGCGGTAGTCCATGCCCGCGACGGTTACGAGCGTCGGGAGCGTCGCCCCAGAAAGTTCCTTCCAGGTATCGATTCTCATTTCGCGCTTTTCCCTGAAGGCCCCGCGCATGGTCACGAGATGCGGCTGCGGGAGCGTGTCGCTTGCGATGCTCCACCACATCTGGGAGAACGCCGTGGAGAATATGGTCGGCTTCTGGACCGATGAATCCTTGCACACGAAGAGCGCGTGGGCGAGAAGTTCAAGATCGTCGTACCGGACGGGCGTGCTGCCGATTTCTTCTTTCAGGTGGTGCATCGCCATCTGGCGCTTGATTTTCGGGGAATCCTTCTCGATGTAGCGGCTTGTCGAGTCGGTGATGTACTTGTACGAGGGCGTGTTCGGCAGGTGGATAAAGAAGGTGTCGCGCTTGCTTGCTTCGTGGTGACGCCATTCGATATCGATTCTTGCGCGCGAATGCTGCGCGTTGATGAACCAGCCCTCCATGTTCACGATCATGTCCTGATCCAGCAAGGAATGCGTGCAGAGTTCCTGCGCATGCGTCGTGACCGCAAACGTTGCGGTCAGCAGGGCGGACTGGATGAGGGTGCGAACAAACTTCATATGATGAAAAATAAAAAAACTCCGTTCTCTCCCAATGGCTGAAAAGAAAGAACGGAGTTCGTTTTTAAGGAAGATTCGATTGGAGGTTAGGCGTCGGCTTCGACGGAGGCGCCTTCGCCGTCGTCTTCAATCTCGAGGGCTTCGTTTTCGCCGAGCTTGAAGAGTTCCACGTCCTTCATGCTTTCGCGGATTTTCTGCTCGATTTCGTTGCAGAGTTCCGGATTGTCCTTCAGGAACAGGCGGGTGTTCTCGCGTCCCTGGCCGATGCGCTCGTTGTTGTAGCTGAACCAGGAACCGCTCTTCTGGATGATGTCGAGTTCGGTGGCGAGGTCGAGGATGGAGGCTTCGCGGGAGATGCCGCAGCCGTAGAGGATGTCGAATTCGCACTGGGTGAACGGAGCCGCGACCTTGTTCTTCACGACCTTCACGCGGGTACGGTTGCCGATGACTTCTTCACCGTCCTTGATGGCGGCGATGCGGCGGATGTCGATGCGCTGCGTGGCGTAGAACTTGAGGGCGTTACCGCCGGTAGTCGTTTCGGGGTTGCCGAACATCACGCCGATCTTCATACGGAGCTGGTTGATGAACAACATGCAGGTGTTGGACTTCGAGAGGATGCCGGTGAGCTTGCGGAGGGCCTGGCTCATGAGGCGGGCTTGCAGTCCCACGTGGTTGTCGCCCATTTCGCCGTTGATTTCGGCCTGCGGGACGAGGGCTGCCACGGAGTCAATCACGATAATGTCAATAGCGCCGGAGCGGACGAGGGTCTCGGCGATGTCGAGGGCCTGTTCACCGGTATCGGGCTGGGAAACGAGGAGGGATTCAATATCGACACCGAGCTTACGGGCATAGACCGCGTCGAAAGCGTGTTCTGCATCGATGAAGGCCGCGACGCCGCCGAGCTTCTGGGCTTCGGCAATGGCATGCAGGGTGAGCGTCGTCTTGCCGGAAGATTCGGGGCCATAGATTTCGATGATGCGGCCGCGGGGGAAGCCTCCCACGCCGAGCGCCATGTCGAGCTGGATGCATCCAGTCGGGATGACGGGGATTTCTTCGACAGGCTGGCTACCGAGAGCCATGATGGAACCTTTACCATAATTCTTTTCGATTTGCGCAATCGCGGCTTCGACCGCTTTTGCCTTGTCGGCGGAAAGGTTGCTAGTGGGTGTCGTGTTCTTCTTTGCCATATTGGACTCCATTTTTTGTTTTTTCTTGTCTAAATATACTATTTAGTGTTCACTTGTGCAAGTGCTTTTTTGTTTATTCAGCAAAAAAAGTAACCTGCCCAGCACTATATAAACGGTTTTGAGCCTGATTTTGAGCCTATCCCCTGCGAAAATTTTACAAAAGGATTCATTTTGCAAACAGTTGTTACCAGAAATCCAGGAAATGGACATCCAGACGGTGCCTACGGGCTTGCCCGGGACTGCGCCGCCGGGCCCCGCGATGCCCGAGGTGGATACCGCCCACTGGCAGCCGAACTTTTCGAGTGCGCCTTTGGACATTTCCTTTACGGTCTGTTCGCTTACGGCCCCGAACTGCTCGAGCGTTGCGTGGCTTACGCCCAGGAGTTTTTCCTTGATTTCGTTCTGGTAAGCGACGATACCGCCTGCGAGTACGGCCGAAGAACCGGCTTCGTTCACGATGCTCGATGCCACGAGCCCGCCCGTGCAAGATTCCGCCGTGGCCATCATCTCGCCGCGCTCAATGAGCGTTTCCTTGATGGCGCGCACCTGCTCGGCAATCTTTTCTTCGAGGACGCTGGCCTCGATTTCCAGACCTTCGATGTTCGCTTCGGTGATTGTCTGTTCGTTGCTCACTTTCATACTCCGTAATTTAGAATTCTTTTGTGTCATAAAATGACATTTTCAGCAAAAGGCGAAATTTTTTTGAAAAATATACCTTTTGGGACTGCGGTATGCAGTTCTCGCATATGGGATATGCTTGTTCTGCCTATGCTGTTGTTGAAAGGGGGGAGTCGGGGCGTATAAATGAATTATTTCTATATTTCAGAATGATGTCGAACCGTCTGTTTTCCATAATCTTGTTCGTTTGCCTCGCCCTTGCTGGGGTGGCAAGTGCGCAGACGGTGCTACAGACGGGGGCCAGGCAGATGGGCGCACAGCCGGCGTCTTCGGCCTCGGAATTGTCGTCAGATAGCCTGCAACGGGAATCTGATACCCCCGAAGAGGCGCAAACTGCCGATGGCGATACGCTGGCGCAGGCTGCGGATTCTTCCGAGTTCAAGGGAGACCCGCTGGTGAAGGGCAAGACGGGTATCGAGGCCATAGATACCCTTACCGTGAACGAATGGGACATCCCGACAACGCGCAACTCCCTGCCTCTGACGATGCTCCTGAGCGTCTTGCCGGGCGGCGGGCATTACTACACCGAACATTATGTGCGTGGCGGGTTCATCACGGGCATCGAACTCTTGCTCGTGTACGAAGTGTATTTCAACAAGGCATACCAGAAGGACCGCGTGCTCGAACAGGCGCGCCCGTTCCAGGATTCCGTCTCGATGTACACGAAGTATATCATGGAGGCGACCGACCGCGATTCCTTGAGGGCGCTTCAGGACAAGCGCAACGAGTATGCGTCCCGTGTGCGCGAGAAGAGCGACAAGAAGATGGAACAGGAAGACCTGCGCTACGCCGAGAACGCATGGCTGTTCGGCCTTCATTTGTACGGGATGTTCGACGCTTTTGGTATCTGGTACAATAACAACCACAGGAGCGTGGAATTCCGTAGCATGAAGACAGCTCTGCTGTGGGCGATACTGCCCGGATTCGGGCAGATGTACAACGGCGAGTTCGGCAAGGCGGGCCTGCTGTACATGGGAATTATCGGGGCCACGGCGAGCATCCGCACCTCGCAGAACATGGTGGAATACTACCTCGACCGCAAGCATTTCTTGGAACGGGAGAACTCGAGCCCCAAGGAACTCGAACGCGTGACTGAGCGGGTTACCTATTACCGCAAGAACCGCAACCAGTATATTTGGGGGCTTGCGCTTATTTATCTCTATTCGCTTGGCGATGCCGCGGTGGATGCGCTTTTGAGCGATTTCGACAACCCGATCCATTTCGCACTGATGCCGAATTTCTCGGGCGGCGCGCAAGCGGTGTTCTCGCTAGACTTTTAATTAGTGTGTAATGTGGAATTGGTCATCCCACATCATCCATCATCAATCATCAATTATCAATCATCAATTATCAATTATCAATTATCAATCGCCCATCACCAGCGGGGGCATCTTGAGGCCCTCGTGCACCGTCGTGAAGGTCCCGCGGAAGTGCCCTTCGCTGTTGCGCTTGAATTCGAAGCGGTTCACCATCGTGTAGCTGAACATGCCCTCGACGAAAATGTCGTCGGCAAGCCCGCAGGCAAAGTGCTGGAGTGCCGCGATGACGCCTGCATGCGTGACCCACAGGAATTCGCCGTCGTCGTCGAGCGAGTCGAGGAATTCTTCCACCCTGCGGTCCACGTCGTGGAAGCTTTCGCCCTGCGGGAACCTGAATCCGCGCCAGTCCTTCATCCATGCCGCCATCTCGGCCCTCGGGGCGGCGGTGAGCTTTTGACCTTCCCACGACCCGAAGTTCAGTTCGATGATGCGTTCTTCCTTCTCGATCGGGAGCCCTGTCGCCTCGGAAACCTTTTCGGCAAGCCTGAGGCAGCGCAATAGCGGGCTGCTGAACAGGCGGCTCGGTTTGGGCTCGGCCTTTAAAAAATCCGCGATGGCGCTGGAGGATTCCTCCGGAAACGTGTCGGAAACGTCAAAATCCAGCCTGCCGTAGCAGACGTCGTTCGGATTGTAGGGCTTGGTATGGCGGATAGTCCAGAGGATCATGGTCGATTCGAAATTGAAAATGGGGACGCGAACGTCTGCAAATAAAAAAAGCCCTTTTGGGGCAAAAAGAAAAATCCTAGGCGACCTGAGCACATAAAAATTCACAAGTCCGTTGCTGCTTTCGCCCTGGCGAGTTGCCCGCAAATAGTCATTGCGCAGGGCCTAGGACCCTCAAATATAGATACAATTCGACAATTTACAAGGGATTTTTGTCGGATTTTACAAGAAATTTGGCCTTTTTATGCAAAAAAATGCTTTTTTTTGCACGGAAATCTGCCGACTTTGCTGATAAGCAAAATAACACTGGCATGATTGTAAATTTTTGTATATATTAAGGGCGTCGACAGCGGTTCGGCGATGTTTTTTGGGTTTTTGTTCGAAAAAAGGGGTTTTTCATTATATGTGACGCTGCTCACACTAAAAGGTAGAATTCGAAGAATTGGGAAATTTTGCCCCGCTTCTTCGAAAACAACCTTGGAATGTAATAATTTTTTAGTATTTTTGGGGTCGGTGTGAAATGGGTTGGAGTCAACCATTTTTCCGTGTGGTGGAGAAAATGAAAAAATTAAAGTGTTTGGCAGTTTTGCTTGTTGGTCTTATACCGACGTTCGCTTTCGCTAAAGCTAAAGTAGAGCCGTTGCAGTTTGCAGGGGCGTCTACCCATGAGCAGAACCAGGCTCGCTGGGATTCCCTGATGAAGTACAAGATCTGGGGAACGGATTCCATCAATATATTCAAGAACGTCAACATCTCGGATACGATTGGCTACAATGGAACGAAGGGGCGCCTCTATCTCTTGAATGACGAGCATGTTTTGGGTGGTCCGACCATTGTGGGTGGCAACATGGTTTTCGACAATTCGAATCATGATCAAATTCTTAAGGGTCCGGTGCGTGTACTGGGAAATGTGCGACTTGGTACTCAGGACTATAACGTCATGGAGGGGACGTGGTGCGTTCAGGGGAGTATTACATCGCAGTACAACGATGGCGATAGGCAGTGGAACTCTCTGTTGCAGGGCCCCCTGTATACGAATGAAACAAGCACGGTCTTTACAAAGAAGGTGGGAAACTACGGGGCTTGCCCGGAGGCGGTTCCTCCTCTGGAGGATTTGGATGTTCCTTACCTGGGCTCGTGGCCGAATGTTTCTGAAAACTTCCTGATGACAGCGACTGTTGCGCAGACAGAGTATATCCATGTGCCTCCTGATTCTGTCGATATGAATCCGTATGGAACGTATGACAAGTATTATGACCGCTTCGAAGTTAGTGGCACATTGAACAAGACTCTTTATGTGTTGATGCCGCCCAACGGCAAGTTGACCCGAATTTTTGCAAAGCAAGGGTTTAACTTAAACAATGCCGTGAATAATTTCAAAATCCAGGTTGCGTATGTTAAAGAGGGGACAAAATTTGTAGATGGCAAATGGGATTTGACGGATAAAGACGAGTTTAAGTATTTGAGCAATGCCGAATATTCCGGCAACCTGCTTTTCTATACGGATATGCCTATTAACTGGAGTTATTGGCAGAATGCATCCTTCCAGGGTACGTGGATTACGAAGGACACTATAGGAGTCGGCGGTCACTTTAAACTGGCTGGCCAGATTGTTGCAAGATATATTCATTTCTATGCCGATATCAAGGGTGACTTCCAGTACATGCCTTTCGACCCGCCTTGGATCGATATCAATCCTGAAGCCCGTACCTGGGGTACCCTCTATGAAGGTCTTTCTGGCTTGCAGCCGCTTAGCATTTCTTTGAATGAATCTCCGACAACCGACGTCACCTTCAAGTATTGTTTTATTTTCAATGGTAATCAGGCGAACAACAGGGATACGGACCCAGATTCATTGAATGCGTTTGCCAGCTTGGACGATGTCGTCACATCGGGGATTCCTATTTGTAATGGAGCCAATTCTACCAGCTACGAGACGGTGACGTTCCCCAAGGGGCATAAGACGCCGACAAAGGCGGTTGCGGTTGCGGTCAAGGACGAGCTCATCGAGGAATGGGGCGAAATGTTCACGATTCGCGTGTTCGACATGGTGGGCGCCGTGCTTCCGAACAAAATGCGTGAAGGTGAATTCCAGATTGAAATCGTGGACGACGACAAGGCCCCTACCAGCAAGGATACTGTATTTGTTGGCCTTGAAGATACGGACAATGCGTTTGTCCGGTTCCCGGCCTTTACGGGTAACGGGCTTCCCCTGACGGATTATTATGTGAAGATTGAATCGTTGCCGATGCACAACAGCAGTGTCTCCGGTACGTTGACTTATAATGGCAACGTCGTGGATGCCGATGCAATTTCTGCGGGTCTCGTGATTCCAAGCGCCGACCTCGGTAAGCTCACGTATCGCGGAAACCCGAATGCGTACGGAACGGATGTTGCCTCGTTCATCTTCAGGATTATCAACAAGGGTGTCCCCGCTGTCAGCAGCAATCTTGTCCGTATTAACCTCAATCCGGTGAACGACGCCCCGACGGTGAACAACCCGACTATCAAGGTCAAGGAAAACGTTGTCGGCGAGTCTACCCCCAATACGGTGAACGGCAAGATTACCGTGAACGACGTGGATGACACCAAGTTTACCTATGCGTTCGATACCGGGGATGCGAATTATACCAAGGTATCCTCCTTGTATACCATCAATTCGACGAGCGGCAAGATTTCCGTGAAGAGCGGCGTGCTGCTGAACTACGAAACACCGGACAGCCTTCTGAAAATCAAGGTGAACGTCACTGATGCAGCCTCTTCGACTTCCGGTACGGGGAAGATTACGGTCAAGTCCACAGTGACCCTCAAGATTCTCGACGACAACGACAAGCCGGTCATTTACGACACTACCTTGACGGTTGCTGAAAATTCTGCGGCGGGTACCGAAGTGGGCGAGGTTACCGCGGAGGACGAGGATATCTGGAAAGTGCTCTCTTACTCGCTTGCCGATATGCCGGGGAACGCGAATGTGGCGACCCTGTTTACGATAGATGGAAACGGCGTAATCAAGGTGGCGACGGGCGCCAAGCTCGATTACGAGACGAAGAAGGAATACAAGCTCTATGCCATCGTGACGGATAACGGCGCCAGCAAGGGCTTTACGAACCTGAAGGATACCGCCGTTGTTACAATTAAGCTTACGGACGAAAATGATCCGCCTATCATCGTCGACATCAAGGATGATTACAACGTTGTTGAAAACACCAAGACTGGGGTTGTTTTTGCAAAGTTCAAGGTTGTCGATGTGGATGCCGCCGATGGCAGCACTACCCTGAGCGCCACCATAACGGACAAGAATCCGGTTTCGGGTTCCGTTACGGCCGACCAGCTTTTCAAGGCGACTGTTGCGCCATACAATGGCGATACCCTGTATGTCAATATTCTTGTGAAGGATAGCGCCCTTTTGAATTACGAAGCGCTGTTCAAGGCCGATACGGTCAGCTACGATGTGACCGTGTCCATAAAGGATGGCAATGGTGGCTCCGGAAGCAATACCGTTACGGCCGATACGAAGGTCTTTGTGACGGACGAAAACGAAGCTCCGGATGCTAAGGATGGTGCGTTTACCATTGCCGAGAACGCTCCTGCAGAGAAGCTTGTGGGTACGGTCAGCGCGTCTGACCCGGATACCTATAACGCGACTTACAGCAAGCTCAAGTATACGCTTGTCGGTTCTTCTAGCCGTTATGCGGTTGCTGCTTCGACCGGCAAGATTACGGTGAAGCAGAATGCGGTAATCGACTACGAGACGACCCCGAACCACAAGGATACCATCAAGGTCAAGGTTACCGACAAGAACGGAAGCGGCCTCTCGTCGCGTATTGCGACTATCGTGATTACCATTACCAACACGAACGAGGGCCCGGAGCTCACGTGCATTACGGGCGATACCAAGTGCAACGGCCCGTTCGAGATTGCTGAAAATTCCGCTACGGGAACGGTCATCCACACCTTCGCGATTTCTGATGTGGACGCGAACGATGCTGGCTTGCTGACTGTCGACCTCGTCGATACGAACGGTCGCGATGCGAAGACGCTTTTCGAAGTGAAGACGAATGCTGCGAATACGGAAATGATTGTGTCCGTGAAGGACAAGTCCAAGCTCAACTACGAAGCCGTGGATCCCGAATACGTGGTGTACCTGATTGTGAAGGATGCCGCCGGTGCCGCCGATACGCTTATCCGTACTATCAAGGTGAAGGACGTGAACGAACGCCCGACAATTGCGGGCAAGACGATTTCGTTGGCTGAAAACAGCCCGAAGAACACGCTTGTTGCAACCCTTACGGCGACCGACCCGGATACGAAGCATGTGGCTGAATTCGGTCACCTGGAATACTCCGTCATCACGCCGAACATGCCGTTCTGGATGGATTCGAACAAGGTGAGGGTTGCCGATTCCACGATGCTCGACTACGAAACGACTCCGATTTTCAAGTTCAATGTGGAAGTCAAGAACTGCACCAAGAACTCCTCTACGGGCAAGTTCACCGAGGGCTGCCTTACGGATACCGCTGCCGTGACGGTCAGGCTCTCGAATGTGAACGAGAACCCGGAAATCAAGTGCGTCTCTGGCGATACCAAGTGCAACGGCCCGTTCGAGATTGCCGAAAATTCCGCTACGGGAACGGTCATCCATACCTTCGCGATTACTGACGTGGATGCGGACGATGCTGGCCAGCTGACGGTCGACCTTGTCGATAAGAATGGCCGCAATGCGAAGACGCTTTTCGACGTGAAGACGAATACCGCGAATACGGAAATGAGCGTAGTTGTGAAGGATAAGTCCAAGCTCGACTACGAAACCGTCGATGCCCAGTATGTGGTGTACCTGATCGTGAAGGATGCGCTCGGTGCTGCCGATACGCTTGTCCGTACCATCAAGGTGACCGACGTGAACGAACGCCCGACGATTTCGGACAAGACGGTTTCGTTGGCTGAAAACAGCCCGAAGAACACGCTTGTTGCAACCCTTACGGCGACCGACCCGGATACGAAACACGTTGCTGAATTCGGCCACCTGGATTACTCTATCATCACGCAGAACATGCCGTTCTGGATGGATTCGAACAAGGTGAGGGTTGCCGACTCCACGAAACTCGATTTCGAGACGACTCCGACCTTCAAGTTCAAGGTGGAAGTCAAGAACTGCACGAAGAACTCTTCTACGGGCAAGTTCACCGAGGGCTGCCTCACGGATACAGCCGATGTGACGGTCAAGCTTTCCGACGTGAACGAAAATCCGGAAATTATCGTGGACGACGGTCCCGATGGTGACGACGATACCGATTCGCTCTGCATCGCGTACTGCGATACTACAGGCCGTGGCGTCGATCCGGAAGGCAAGAAGACCCTTACCGTGGGTGTCAAGGAAAACGTGCCGCAGGCGACAGTCGTGCTTTCGTACGTTGTTGACGACCAGGATGTCGGCGATGTCAACGGCCTGAAGGTCAAGTTGCTCGACAACAAGAATACCGGCGTCGATTCCCTCTTTAAGGTCGATCTCGTGAAGGACACGCAGAGCGGCAAGAAGAAGCTTGTCATTACCGTGCTGGACAGCTCCAAGCTCGATTACGAGACGATTAACCCGAGGCACGAGGTGACGATTGTCCTTACCGACCCGGATGGCCTTACGGATTCGCTCGTGCGCATTATCGAAGTGCTTGACGTGAACGAACCGCCGACCTTCGAATCCTGGCCGTTCGAATTCGAGGAACATAATGAGCCGGGTGCCATTGTCGGCCATGTCGAACATGGTGTCGATGTTGACACGACAGCTATTTCGGGAATCAGCATCCCCGCGTACTACGAGAACGACAAGTTCGAATTGACAGGTGGTGCCGACGGTGCCGATACGCTGTTCAAGCTTTTGAAGAACGGCGACCTGGTTGCCCTGAAGAGATTCAACTACGAGACGGACCCGCACGAATATGTCATCTACATTTCCCTGATGGATACGTTGATGCCTGAACTCGTCGAGACCGATACGGTTTATATTACGCTCCTCGACATCAACGAAAATCCGACAATCCTTACGGACTCCGTGCGTGTCGAAGAAAACGCGAAGAAGGGTACAGTCGTCGATACCCTCGAGGCGAAGGATCTCGACCTGTACGATACCGTGCTGACCTTTACGCTGGTCAAGGATACGAGCGGATGCTTCGAAGTCTCCAAGAGCGGCGTGATTACGGTGAAGGCCGACCGCTGCAAGAACCTGGATTACGAAAAGAATCCGGAACTTCCGATTACGGTGAAGGCGACCGACTCCAAGGGCGGTTCCGATACCAAGATTATTGCCGTGAAGATTACGGACGTGAACGAGGCTCCGAATATCGACGACCAGACCATCTATGTGGATGAAGACGAAAAGATCGGAACGGTTATCGATACGATTGAGGCCAGGGACCCCGATAAGGATCCGAAGTACAGCGATATCACCTTCACTGCCATTGACGGCGATACCTTGGTGTTCCGTGTAGACCCGAAGACGGGCGAGGTTATTCTGCTGGATACTCTCGATTACGAAAAGAGGTCGGAATACAAGCTTATTGTCGAGGTGTCCGATGGCGAGTTCGCAGATACGGCGACCGTAACCATCAAGGTGAAGAATGTCTACGAACAGCCCAAGGTCGATATCATCATCGCCGAAACGGTGGATTCGACGTGGCATTATCCGGATACCCTCTACATCAACAACAAGACTATGTGCATCGAATGGGTTGCTGTGAACCGCGTGTCCGAAGAAAAGCTGAAGGACTCTACGGAATGCGGCATCAAACTCGAGGAAGGCGAGAACATCATCATCCGCAAGTTCGAAGATCCGACGATGGATATCCCGGGTGTCGATACGCTTGTTGTCTATGTGAGCACGAAGTCCCCGATTGTCACGATCCGCAAGGTCGAAGACGAACTGCCCGATCCGAACATCTTTACCGTGGTGGAAGAATCGGCGAAGGGTGATACGGCGTTCTACGTGAACGACCCGAACAACGAAATTATCGTGACGATTAAGGATCCTGTTGAAAAGACCAAGGAATCCTTCACGATGAAGCTCAAGCTGGATACGCTGAAGATTCCGTCCAAGACGTTCCAGACGGTAGACGATATTGCGGACTTCAGCATCGCGCTCAATGAAAAGCCGTCTTCGAAGGTCACGCATACGCCGATCAACGGCGAGAAGATTGCCGTGAGCTACACGGAGAAGGTGAACGGAAAGGAAATCCTGGTTACCTACTACACCGACATGAAGGGCGAACTGCTCGAGAATGAAGATGGCGTGGTGGCGATGACCATCTCCTACACCGAGAACATAAACGGTACCGACGTGACGTTCTCTTACCAGGCCGATGCCGTTACCGGTGCCGTCATCAAGACTTCGGGCGGATACGTGAAGGCCAAGGATTCGACGGGTAAGTCTTCCGAGAATCAGGTTGTCTACACGGTTTCTTACGAGAAGGTGGATGAGGACGGCAATGTCATGCACATCTCTTACGGTGTGGATGCCGAGGGCAATATCGTGAGAAACGAGTTCGGCTGCGTCGGCTACGAGATTACGTACTCCTTCACGAACATATACGGGAACACTGCGATGCAGTCTGTGTTCGTGGTGCTCGACCGTGTGCCGCCTAAGGTCAAGATCCTGTACCCGACCAAGGGTGAAATCATCTACTCGAACTTTGTCGATGTGAAGTGGACTGTGGATCTCGGCGATGGTAAAGGCCCGGATACTCAGGATACGCTCGTGACGCAGAGCCTCAAGAAGGGTGCCAACGTTATCGTACGCATGTACCGCGACAAGGCGGGCAACATGGCGAGCGATACGGTGCATGTCGTCATGGCGGATGCGAAGGAAGTCGATATCTCCGTCGAAAAGCCGGTTACCGAAGTCTCGAAGGACAAGGTTGATGAGTACTATGCGAAGAACGAGCCCGAAGAAGGCGAAACCTTTGCTGTGACTATCTACAACACGAAGTCCAAGAAGGAAGTCGAAACCCTCGTGGGTGGTGATTTCGAAACCAAGGAAGGCAACGGCGACGAACCGTATGAAGGCCTCGAAGGACACCTCGGTCCGACGCTTGCCATCGATGCCAAGGTGCCTACGTACAACGAAGTGGGTGGCCTCGCCACGCTCGATGACCTTGTCAGCAAGGATGGCCTCGTGATGCTTGACGGTATCAATGCCGCCAAGAGCGAAAAGATGCCTGTCGCGGAATACGTGGAGAAATACTGCTCGGCTGACTTTGTTGAAAATCTTGGCAGCGACCTGAGCCGTGCGAATCTGTATGACACCGAAATGCGCGTGAAGATCTGGATCTACACGACTCTCGGTCAGTTCGTGGATTACTACTCCTTCACGCAGGAACTTAACAATCCTGACTATGTGAACGATGCCGGCCTCCTGACTCTGTACTTCGAACTGAAGCCGGATAGGGACGGCAATGTCCGTACGAAGAACGGTCGCCTCATGGCTACGGGCGCATACATCTACAAGACCGAAGTCGACATGAGGTCGGAACTGCAGTGTACGCTCCCGCCTGTGAAGAACGAAGCGGCAAAGTCCTTGAAGAAGGGCGAAAGCCGCAAGGTCAAGGAAGACTTGCTGAAGAACTTCGGCTACAAGCGACCTGAAAAGAAGTAAGTTTTTCGTAGTGAATCTGATGGTAACCCCTTGATATACAAGGGGTTACTTTTTTATGTGATAAAATGCAATATTGTATCTTGGAATATGCGCTTGCTCACGTCAGAAAAATTTGCTAGTGCATTTTTTGGGGAAATGGACTATTTTTTACAGGAAAAGCCAAAAGAAAGAGTCCCATGCAATATTCCCATATTCGTCTAATTTCGCTGATTTTGCTGCTCCCTTCTTTGATTTTCTCGGCCCCGGTTGCCGGAAAAGTCGGCCTAGCTCTGAATGAATGCGAACGCCAGAAGAAGAAGGACAGTAAGTGGTCCCCTCTGGGGGTCGGTGCTCACGTGTACCAAACCGACAGGTTGCGTACGGGGCGTGAGTCGGAACTCGTTATCCGTCTTCTGGACGGAAGTGCTATTCGCATGGCCGAATTCACGTATGTCGAAATGTCTCAAATCCTCGTGCCGAAGGGTGACGGGACTTTTGACACTCGAATCAAGGTGGATTCGGGCGTTGTGAATTTCGCAGTCAAGAAGCAGAAAAAAAATTCCACGTTCAAGTTCAAGACGTCGGGGACGCATACGGCTTCTATCCGCGGGACGGAAGGCTTCGTGGGTAGTTATAACAACGTCTTTGCCGCGAGCCTTGTGAACGGCAAGCTCGAAGTCGAAGATGGCGACACTCCGGTTTTGGCAATTGGTGCCGGTGAGACGATTTTTGGTACGGATTCCCTGGTGTCCATGAAGCTGGCTTCTTCGGGCGATCCGAAGTTCGCCAAGCGTCTCTCCATGATTATGCAGTCGGGCAAGGACATGGGCGAGATGCTCAAGGATGTGAAGGCTGCCGATGAGGCGGTGCAGCAGGAAAAGAAAAAGGCCGCTGTGGATAACCTGCCCGAAAACGGCTTTACGCTCAATACGGATAATGCTGTCGAAGTCTGTAATGAAGGCCTTGCGCTTGACGGCGTTTACCGCACGAGCGACCCCAATGCGAAACTCGTGGTGAAAATGGGCAAGCACGAGGTGTCCGAGAATCTTGCTACCATAGCCGACGGCCAGTCTCATCCGTTTGCCTACAATGTCGCCGTAAGCGATGAGAACGGACTCTGGAAAGAAACCGAGGCGGAACTGGTCTTTGTTTCGGGCAAGGTCAAGGATTCCAAGAAAGTGTCGCTGAAGGTGAATCCCGCATGTCGCGGCGTGAACCGCATCGCCCCGCAGGTGAGGATCGCTTCGTATGATTCGACCTCCTGCAAAGTGCAGGTCGTCATGAACGGCATGCAGGACGACGTGGGTATCTTGGCGCAGTCCATCGACGGGACTTCTGTTTCCGAGGAGGCGATTTCCAAGAACGGGTTGTCCAGATTCAAGCTGTCGTCGGGCATTCACGAATACGAATATGTGCTGAAGGACCAGGCGGGCAATGTCGGGAGCGCAAAGAAGAAAATGGGCTGCTATCCGGTGCGGCGCTTCAACGTCGAGGTCTTTGGCGGGCCGCGTGAAGAACTGATAGTCCCGCCGCCACCGTATGGTCTCGCGGACAGGATTTCCAAGATGCTGGAATTCAGGATCCGTACCCCCGAAAACGATCCGCAGTTCCTGTACAAGGTGACCGTGAAGCAGAACGGGAAAGTCATTCTGCAGGAAACCTTGACGCAGATACAGACGCTGGATTACCAGATTCCGGTCGAACTTGCCAGGGGTGCGCGCAACAAGTTTGATATTGAGGTCATCCACAAGAGTGGGTTCCGGTCTGTTGCCGTGAAGAAGTTTGAGGTTCGTTGATGAAGGTTTGGAGTTGGCTTGCGCTTGTCTTGATTTTTGCTGCCCTCGCTTATGCGGAGGCAGCTCCGTCTGTTTTGAATGGCGGACCCGTTTCGGGATTCTTGACGGTTGAAAACTCCCCCTACACGGTGAACGAGACTATTGAAGTTCCCGAGGGAAAAGCGCTTGTCATCGAGGCGGGGGTGACCCTGAAGTTCAAATCGGGTGCTGGGCTCGATGTCAGTGGCGGCTCCTTTATGGTCATGGGCACAGAAGACAGGCCTGTTGTATTCGAAGGCGAAGACGGCTCCTGGAATGGAATCTCGTTGACGGGAAACCATCGCGCGGAACTGTCGTATCTCGAAATCGATGGTGCGGAAATCGGCCTTGCCGTGGAAAGGGGCTCGCTTTCGCTCAATGGGGTCTACATCCGCAATGTGTCGCGCATGGCACTGTTTGCCAAGGAAGCCGAAGTCAAGATTGTCGGCGGCGCGTTCAACTACAGTGAAGGTGTTGGCCTCTGGGCGCACGAGGGCAGCGTCATCGATGCGGAAGAGACGGCCTTTTTTGGCAACAAGGTGGGCGTGCTCGTGTCTTCGGGGGCGAAACTCGATGTAAAGCAGGTCAGCATCAGCCGCAACGGAGAAGGCCTCGTGATGGAGAGCGGAAGCAGTTTCGCGGGCAAGGAACTGGATGTGGAAGGAAATGGCATTGGCCTCGTGTCTGAGGACAACCCGTCTGCGGAACTCCGTGAAGCGGCGCGCGAGAACGATACCGATTTTTCGCAAAACCTGCAGGCGGCCCTGAAGGGTATTCCTGACAGCCCCCAGAATCCGGCGGCGGAAAATTATTCCAAGAAGCGCCCCGGGCTGAAGGGGAATATGCCCACGGTATGGTCGCTCAACGGGAACGTTTCTGTGACAGGCGGATATCATGCGGTATGGACGGCGTCCGATGAAAACGGCGACGATTTCCCCAACTTGTTCCAGGTTCCCGGATTTTTTGCAGGCCTGAATGCCTACATGTTGATGCGTTCGTCCAAGGGCCGTTCTTTCGAAGTGTCGGCAAACCTGACGATGGATCGCTGGACGTATTTCAATCCCGAAAACGTATTTGCCGTGTATAAGGATAGCATGCAGAGGGTTGCCGTAGGCGATATGTTTATCTCTGCCGGGGACCTTTACATGGCCGGAATTGACGTGCTGGGCGGTTCTTACGATATCAACCTGCTCCGCAATTCGGCGGGAATCCCGCGGTTTGTGGCGAGCGTCTTTGGCGGTGAAGTCCATGCGCCGAAACTGGTGGGCGAACGCAACAAGGATATCTACAAGGATTATGTGGAAGAAGGCGAAGCCGAGCCCCAGCAGCTCATGGTGGGCGGCAAGCTGCGTTGGAATCTGGATAGGCGCTTCAATGCGACTGTCGGCTTTGTCGGCAGCAGAAGCGAACTCGAAGATCCGCTGCTCCGCGACGGGGCGAATGCGGATGTGAATACGGCTATTCCGCTTACGACGTCGAAGTCCATTTTTGCGGATGTGGACTGGAAGCCGTTCCCCGGCAATTTGCAGTTAAATGCGCAGATGGCCATGGGCGGTGCCGATACTGCTGGCGCTCTTGTGCAGCGTGCCGTGAACAAGGTGTTTTCGGAAGCCAACCTCGACGTTTCCAATTTTGCAAAACTCCGCCGCCTCATGAACAACATGAGCCTGGTGGATCGCCTTTCGAGGGATGAACTGAACGAGATTTTTGGCGAAAATGCCATGATGACCGAATCCGAAATGCGCCAGCAGCTGCGCCAGTATCTCACCAAGGCAAAGAACGTGCTGGATAGCTACGGAAAAGACAGGTCGAGTGCGGAAATCAGGAGTTGGGACGGTGACAATGTCGCGTTCGCTGCTTCCCTGCGTTGGGCTTTGCCGCGTACGGTTCTTTCTGCCGGCATGCGCTATGTAGGCGCAGGCTTCTACAGCGTCGGTTCTCCGGACCAGTTGCAGAATTCTCGCGAATGGAATATTTCGTTGGAACAGAAGGTGACGAACTTCTGGAACCTGGAACTTTCGTACTTGTTGAATGTGGAAAACGCCGCACATGAAGGCGACTACAATGTGTTTGGCTTTGCCGAAGGATCCGCCTTGGGGTTGGTTCCCGGTGCGGACGACAATTGGCTTAAGGAACATGAGCAGGACGAAGACCGCACGCTTTACGACCATACGGCGGCGCTTGCGAATGTCATCGACATCGCTCCGCGTGCGAAGCTTTCGCTCGGCTATACCTTCAATTACAGGACCCGCAGTACGAATCAGAGATTGCAGGCCGTCTATTCCGCGGGCTCGGGGATATACGCCGACCGCTGGTTCCAGGGTGGCGACGGGAATGTGGTGGATATCGTGAATGGGGAAGATACGTTGAAGGTGGATTCCGCGCGTTGGGCTAGTTACTATGCGCTTGCGGAAAGTCCTTATCTGGCGACCCAGTTCGAGGAACGCATCATGAAGCATGTGGTGCGGCTGGAATTGAAACTGGACCTGCCGAAGAACGTGTTGAAGGTCGGAGGCGTGTGGAGCCTGCGTCGTGACCTTTCCCGTTTTGAACAGGACGAACTGATTTCGGACTTCGACTTCAGCGACGAGACCTTCGGGCTTCTGGGCTACTATTTTCACGGCGGCGACTATTTTGAACAGAGCTACCCGGTTTCTTTGAATACGAATATTGGTAACCTGCGCAACATGTTCATGGTGATTCCGCGCTACAAGCAGTACAACCGCGACAATATGGAAGAATTCGAATGGCGTATTGTCGAAAACCTGAACAAACCGCTTGTGAAGGACTTTATGGATTTGACTGTCGGCGCTGTATTCCGCAGGGAATATTTGAATCGCGATGAATTGCGCAAGCATATACGCGAAGTGGAAATGGATGTGGGCGGAAGCGCCACTTTGGGCTTTACCCATATGAAAAATTTGACTTCCGCCTGGACTGTCGGAGCTTTGTATTGTAACCGTCCTGATTTGCTTTCGGAAGAATATTTTGACCTGTACGGGTCGGTTATGGTGAATTATGAATTTTGATCAAAAGAGGTGGTGTATGAATAGGTATTTATTCCCGTTGACAAGACTCGCTGCGATATCGATGTGAGTTCGTATCTGGAATGGGATAGCCTGAACGGCTATGTGATAATGTGCAAATTGGGCTGCGAAAATCTCCAGACCATCCAGGTGACTGTAAAGAATGATATCGAGTTTCTGGAAAATGCACCGGACGAAAACTGTTCGACGAATTTTAATTCGTTCAAGTTTACGTATTCCTTCGTGCTCAAGGGCGAAGGGCAGCCTACGATATCCAACGTGTGCATGTATAATTTGATAAATAACGAATCTTATGGCTTTTTCTATACCGCGGAGCATCAACTTTCCATAAGCAACCTCAAGTTCAAGAATATTTATGCCGATGCGAACCAGGCCAAGTATTTCGGCCTGTTTGTGGGTAAGGTCGATGGTGACGTGCAGATAAGCAACGTGGAATTGGAAAATGTGCGCGTAAAAGTTGACTCTGCGTCCCATTTCTCCGGCGGTATTTTGGGTGCCGTCGTCGCGCCCGAAAAAGGCCCGGAACGCGGAAAGGTCACCATATCGAATCTTCGTATCAAGGATCTTGTCGTGGAAAGCCGTTCGAAGCTGGCTGTGGGCGGAGTCCTCGGTTATGTGCAGGATTCCCTCACGATGATGATGTCCAATATTTCGCTTGCGATGAAGCAGGATTCGATTGAAGGCGTGGTGGATGCTAATTCGGCTTTCTATGGAGGCGTTGTCGGTTATGCCGCCAATACGGTTCAGCTCTTCATTGACTCTATCGATGTCAATATGGATATCAACGCGGATTTTGACCGTAATGTACAGACGGTGGGTATTGGCGGTGCCGCAGGCAAGGTGGATGCTGGTGGTTTGCTTGCGACTCAGACTTGGGTTAAAGCGAATATTAAGACAAATGCGCGTTCTACGGCCACTACCGATCGTTTCTTCTCGACGGCTTTCTATATGGGCGGGCTTGTCGGACAATGGAAAGCGGTTTCTTCGGATTCGTTCTGGGTCAATAGTTCCGAAATCAATGCGGATATTTCGGCGAAGGGCCTTCTGGTCCCGTTTGTCGATGTCGGCGGAATTCTCGGGAATGCTTTTGTTGAGAATAATACGGGAACCTCGCTGGTCGCGGTCATGGATGTCAAGCAGAATACCCAAATTGACTTGGAGTCGAATTACTTTCAAAGGGCCTATGCGGGTGGCCTTATAGGCGATTTCTACAATGACGCAGGAAACTTTTCAGTCCTTATCGAAAGTACGACTGCGGAATCTGATATTCGTGGAATCACTTTTAGCGGGGCTGCCGGCGGTTTGGTCGGATTCCTGGACGCTCAGACGGTACTTATCAACGAAACCGAAGCATCGGGAAAAGTCCGTTTGCAGATGCACGATATGCTGTATGATTACCGGTCCCCGCTGTATGTGGGTGGCTTGGTTGGCCATTCCGAGAATGCGAAAATGAAGGTCAAGGGGGCATCCTATTCCGGTCTCCTGCAGCTTGAAGAACACGTAGCTACTGTCGATACGGCGACGGACTGGAAGGCGGGCGGTTTGTTCGGCTATGTCTCTAAGGGATTCCTCTCCTTGGATTCTTCGAACTTTGCCGGAAACCTGATGCTGTACAAGGTTCCGGGTACGCTTGCCGTCGGTGGCTTGATTGGCGGTACGCAGGAACTTGATTCGCTTGCGGTGACGCGTTCCTATGCCACCGGTGTGCAGGATACTCTTGTCGAAGTGCATTTCCAGCCCTTGGATACGGGTTCGTTCGGAATTGGCGGCTTGATCGGCATAAACGACAAAGTGCGGGTTACCCGCATTACGAATGACTTTGTTCGCGGTTCCATCGTTCTTCGCGATACCTTGCTTTCGACGTTGCAGGATTATGTGAACGTCGCCGGAATCGTCGCTCGCGATATGCCGAAGGATAAGAGCGCGAGTATACTTATACAGGATGTGTACTACCGCGGCGGATTCGTCATGGATGACCTTTATGCGAAACGCCGTCCGCTTGCCTATGGGCTTGCGGTGACGGACAACAAGAACGGTTCTATCAATGCGGCCTATGCGATTGACTTTACGGGAGTGGCGATGGACGGTTCCAACCTGAAAAAGAAGGAACTCGAAGTGGTTGCAACAGCTCCGTCCGATACCTTGGTTTTGCAGACTCATGGAAAAAAAGAGATGGTTATTTTGAACACGCAGGATTTCAATGACCTCCTCAACGAGGCCGCGGAGCGCGAACCGGCATGGGCATGGTCCGACAGCGTCAACGACGGGTTGCCCTGGCTGCTGGGACTCGAAAATTACGATGTGGTTCACGGTTTTATAGAGCGTATCGAATTCGTTGAAGAAGACGAAGAAGAGGATTCGACGGAAATTGAAATTGGTACGTTGCCCGAGAAGAAACTGGCTTGCGATTATATTGGCGTCTACGCCTCCGGAAACATCGCGAAGGTTGATGTCAACTTCCGTGTCGAATCGTCGGTTCCGGCCCTGATGCGAGTGCAACTTGTCAAGGAATCGGAAAAGGTCGTTTCCGATTCTATACTTGTCGTGACTTCGACGGATTCCGTGATGAACTTTATCTATAAAGGCCTTAAGACGGGTGATTACCACATCGTCGTAATGCTCGATACGCTCGGTGTTCAAACGTCTACGTGGAATGTCCGTAATGAAATTGAACTGAAGCCCAATGCTTGGACAATGGCGGCTCTCGGGTCTGCCGATTTGAAGGCTGTTTCGAATGCGGGCGACTTTACGGTATTCCGCTGGGATGAGCGCGGTGTGGCCTGCGATTACTGGCAGTACGTCGTTCAGCCTGTCGATGAGAAGTTTAAGGCCGAGGAAGGTTACTGGATTTATTCCAAGTCGGCGGCAACTATTCCGGCGAAGGATGATGAGCCGGCAGTCGATTCGCTCCATTGGCAGCTCCACAGCGAGTTCTATGGCTGGAACATGGTCGCGAATCCCTATCCGTGGGACATCGCCTTGGATTCTGTTGCCGATTTCCAGAATGCGGACGATTCTAAAACGCCCTACTGGATGTGGGACACGGAACGCCGCACTTACGTGCCTGCTGACAAGTTGCCTGCATACGGTGCGTTCTGGGTGAATGTTTCTGAAGAAACCGTGCGCAGCGTTTCGACTGAACCGAAGTTTACCGAACAGCCGGTAGCGACTTACGGTAAGCGTCCCGAGAAGGATCATGCTCTCGCGAAAACGGCTCGCGGTACGTCGGGCAGTTCCTGGAGCCTCCGGCTTATGCTGAAGGGGACCGATGGATCCGAGGACAGCTGGAATGTGGTTGGCGTCGGTGCCCGGAATGTGGGCGTCGCCGAGCCGCCGGAGGGAATGGAACGCGGCGTCTCTCTGAACATTCTTGGCGGTAACGATGCCGGTGCGAAGGGCGTGAAGCGCCTCTCGAAGAGCATTTATGCGGAATCGGGCGTTCCCTCCGGCGGAAGCGTCTCCTGGACGCTTGCGGTTTCGTCTGCGAAATTGCAGTCGGCGACGCTGGAAGTAGACGGCCTGGAAGAACTCGATGCGCTTGGCCTCATGGCGACTATCGAGTACAAGGGTCAGTCTATTCCTTGCCGTGCGGGAGTTCCCGTGGTTCTGGAACTCTCGACGACTGCGTCTCAGGCCGAACTCAAGGTCGCCCCGAAGTCTGCCGCTGTGACGGTCGCGAAATCGTTGGAGAACGTCCGCTTCGTGAAGATGCCTGCCGCGCTTAATGTGTCATTTGGCGTTTCCGAATCGCTTGTCGGTGCCGCGGCCGATGTCAAGTTGCTAGATTTGAGCGGTCGCACGCTTGCTGCTACCTCGCTGGAATCCGTTTCTCGGACGAACAATGTGTCGCTCGCTATGCCGGAACGCGGTGGCGTCTGCATGCTGGTGATTCGTGCCGGAAATGAACGCAAGTCCCTAAGGATTCGTCTGTAATGCTCAAAATTGGTTGCCATTTGTCCTCGTCCGCCGGTTTCAAGGCGATGGGCGAGGACGCCCTCTCCATTGGTGCAAATGTTTTTCAGTTCTTTACCCGCAACCCGCGTGGCGGGAGTGCAAAACCTTTTGACAAGGCCGACGCTGCGGCGCTGGTGAACTTGATGCGCGAAAACGGGTTCGGGCCCGCGCTTGCGCATGCGCCTTACACGCTGAATCCGTGTGCGGCGGACCCGGGGCTGCGCGACTATGCCCGCGACGTGATGAAAGACGACTTGTGGCGCATGGACCACTTTCCAGGAGCGATGTACAACTTCCACCCTGGGAGCCACGTGAAGCAGGGAGCGGAAAGGGGAATTGAACTGATTGCGGAACACCTGAACGCGATTCTCCGTCCGGACTTGAAGACGGTGGTTCTGCTGGAAACCATGGCGGGGAAGGGAAGCGAGGTCGGGCGCACCTTCGAGGAACTGCGTGCAATTATCGACCGCGTGGAACTCTCGGACAAGGTCGGGGTGTGCCTCGATACCTGCCATGTGCATGATGGCGGCTACGACATCGTGAACCGCCTGGACTGGGTGCTGGAGCAGTTCGACAAGGTTGTCGGGCTTGGGAGGCTGCGCGCGGTGCACCTGAACGACAGCAAGAACCCGCTGGCGAGCCACAAGGACCGCCACGAGGTCATCGGTGCGGGATTCATCGGGTTGGAAGCCCTGGTGCGCGTGGTGAACCATTCTGCGTTGAAGAATTTGCCGTTCTACCTCGAGACTCCGAACGAATTGCCGGGGTATGCGGCCGAAATAGCTCTTATGAAAAGCCGTGCACTTTGAGTAACTGCGAATAAAATGCTTAAAAAAACGTTTTTTTTGAAAAAAACATAAAAAATCCCTTGACAAGTTAGACGGAATATCTATATTTGGGTGCGTCTAACAGACGATGCTTCATAGCTCAGTTGGTAGAGCCCGCGACTGTTAATCGCGTTGTCCTTGGTTCGAGTCCAAGTGAAGCAGCTTAGGACCCCGTTCGAAAGAGCGGGGTTCTTTGTTTTTGCTGCGGCGAAGAATAGAATAAAGGTTGCAGTTGTTTGTATTTTGTATATTTGAATTATGCTCAAGAAACTTTTTATCGCCATTCTCGCAGCTGCGGCTTTCACGCTGGCGGCTGATCCCGTCACAGTCGAAGCCCGCTTGACCGAAATCCCGGGCAAAATGCCGAGCAACGACCTGTACAGCTACGTGTACGTGTTCAAGTACAAGGTGCTGAAAGTCGTTTCGGGTAAGCTTGATGCGAAGGAAATCCTCGTGGGTGTGTACAACCCGCTCATCGCTCGCGGCAAGGTCAAGGACAAGATGGCCGACAAGAGCAAGGGCAACGTGGGCGAGTTCAAGGCGAAGGCCAAGCACACGCTCAAGATCGTTCCGCTCGAAGGCAACTGGGATGGCGCAGTCGAAGACGAATACTTTGACGACGAAGCCCCGCGCTACCTCGCTATCGAAGTGAACGAGTAGGCCGTGGTCTTTTCTTCGCAAATCTTTTTGTTCTATTTTCTGCCGACGTTCCTGGTCGGCTACTTTGTGCTGTTCCGTGCCGGGGTCAAGCATTCCGGCCTGAACTTCTTCATCACGATTTTCAGTTACATCTTTTACGGCTGGCTCGAACCGTGGCTTGTGTTCCTGATGTTCGGCTCGACGCTCGTGGTGTATGTGAGCGGGCGGTTCATTTCTGCACCGGGCGCTAGCAAGCGGCAGCGCAATTTGGCGCTCCTAAACTCGGCTGCGAGCCGTTCTCGGTGATGACGGTGCTTTTGCCGGTGGGCATCTCGTTCTATACGTTCCAGTCCATGAGCTACGCGATTGACGTGTGGCGCGGTACTGCCCCTCCGGTCAAGGACTTCGTGACGTTCGCCTGTTACGTGGCGCTGTTCCCGCAGCTCGTGGCGGGCCCGATTGTGCGCTACAATACGGTCGCCGAAGAACTCGCGACACGCACGCACACGCTCGAGAATTTCGTCCGCGGCATCATGTTCTTCAGCTTCGGGTTTGCTGAAAAGATTTTCCTCGCGAACCAGGTGGGCATCATCGCCGACCGCGTGTTCGCCGCCGACGCTCCGGGCGTGCTCAATACGTGGTGGGGTAGCCTCGCCTACATGTTCCAGATTTACTTTGACTTCTCGGCGTACAGCAACATGGCGATTGGCCTCGGGCTTATGCTCGGGTTCCATTTCCCGCGCAACTTCAACGGCCCTTACCGCGCGGTGAGCATCACGGACTTCTGGAAAAAGTGGCACATTTCGCTCACCAGCTGGTTCCGCGACTACCTGTACATCGCCCTCGGTGGAAACCGCGTGGGCAAAAAGCGCCTGTACTTTAATTTGTTCATGGTCATGTTCCTGAGCGGTGTATGGCACGGTGCGAACTGGACGTTCGTTTGCTGGGGCCTGTACCATGCCTTCTTCATGATTGTGGAACGCGCGAACAACAAGAACGCGCTTTACTACAAGGCGCCCCGCGTGGTGCAGATTCTCATTACGCAGGTGCTCGTGCTGTTTGGCTGGGTGCTGTTCCGCGCCGATAGCATTGGCGAGGCGTGGCGCATGTGGAAGGCGATGCTCGGACTCATGCCGGTGAGTGCTGCCGACGCCATCCTTACGGCCGAAATCTTCACGCCTACTTGCGTGGTATTCATGGCTGTGGCCGCCGTCCTTTCTCTGTGGAAGTTCCGCAGCTTTGACTGGTGCAGCGAGGTGAAGCCCTGGAAGGCGGCTGTTGCCCTCGGGCTATTCGTGCTCGCGACGCTTGCCCTGTTTACGCAGAGTTACAATCCGTTCCTGTATTTCCAATTTTAGAGAAAAATGGAGTCCCTTTTTTTCGGGACTCTATTTTATATTCTAAAATAAATGCAAAATATTGTGATTTATAGCCAAATTTTGTGAAATCCGCCCCAATTTGCGGTTTTTTTCGCTGACCGATGTCGGTGAAAAAAAAGAAAATATATATTCCCAAAAAAGGAGGGTACGATGAAACAGCAAAAAGTAACCCTTGCGGCGTTTGTGTGCGCTGTTCTCTTTTTGGTGGCTTATTCCGAAGAGGATCACGAAGCCATTGTCGGCGAAAACGATCATGAAGTTGCTGTTATCGTAGACAAAACTATTTCGGGCGTTTCGCAGAAGGGCCCGTTCGTAAACGGTTCCAGCGTGACCGTGCGGGAACTCGATGAAGAATCGCTTGCACAGACGGGTTATAGCTACGAGGGCAAAATCAAGAACGACAAGGGCGAATTTTCGCTGAAGGTGGCAAAGCTTGTTTCGCCGTACGTCCTCCTCAAGGCGAATGGTTTCTACCGAAACGAAATTACGGGCGAAAAATCCAAGAGCCCGGTGACATTGTATGCGTTGACCGACCTCTCCGAACGAGATGAGGCAAACGTGAATTTGCTTACGCACATGGCCTATGAACGCTCGATTTATCTTGCAGTAGAAGAATCCCTGTCGGTCGCGAATGCGAAGAAACAGGCAGAAGCCGAGGTCTTGAAATCCTTTGGAATTGAAGGCGATTTTGATAGAGCCGAAGATTGGAATCTCTTCGGTGAAGGCGACCAGAGCGCGGCGCTGATGGCCTTGTCGATATTGATGCGGGGAGACTTGTCCGAAGCTGACTTTGACGAACGCCTCGCCAATTACGCCTCCGATATCGAAGTGGACGGAAAGTGGGACGATGACAAGACTGCGACTGCAATTGCCGACTGGGCGAGTGCCTTGGGCCGGGATGATGGATTCAAGAAAATTCGCAACAATATTGCCGGCTGGGGTATTTCTGCAGCTGTTCCTCCATTCGAAAAATACGTAAACTTCTTTTGGCGGCAAAAATATGGATTAGGCGTCTGCGACGATGACCGCGAAGGTGAAATCCTGAAAAATCAAAACGCTATGAGTTCCTTTGCCGATTCCTATTATATTTGTAAATCTGAGGCCTGGCGCGAGGCTACGGATTGTGAAAGGGATACCTACGGGTGGGACGATGGAAAAGATGGAGATGTGAGGAGAGGCGATGTCTTCGAGGATAATTGCTATGTGTACGAAGATAGCGTGTGGCGCATAGGGAACGCGAATGACTGCTCCCTGAGATTGCGCGGGTGTACTGCTCTCCGCCAGGATTCCGTGGGGGAAGGTGCGGACAAGGTGTGGTATATTTGTGATGACCGCAAATGGCGTGAAGCGATAGAGGATGAGACTGAGTTGGGCGTTTGTAATGTTGCGACAGAGGGGGTCGTAGGAAAAGCTGGTTCGACTTATTATATCTGCACGTCGGGTGAATGGGTCAAGGCTTCAAAACTTGAATACGATACGTATCAATGGCCGGATGGCAAAGAAGGCGATAGCAAATGGGGTAGCGTGAATACGGATATATGCTATGTATTTGAAAATAGAGAATGGCGCTATGCGAATAAAGAAAATTGCACTTTGGGGCTGGGCGGCTGTACGGAGCGATGCTACAACAGAGATGGAAACCCAGAGTGTGTGAGGCAGGCAAGCAATGGGCAATGGTATACGTGTTTTGTTGATGGCGGTGGGTTTAAAGGCTGGATTCCCGCGGATGATTATGATGTTCTCATGCTTGGGGGAATGGGGACTTTTGATGGCGAAATTCGTGTAGTGGAAATGAGTGGTGAGAAGAGCTATTTTATTTATGATGCCATGATTGAGGGCTTATGGGTGAGCGCAAATACCTTTGAAAAAGATACTTATGATTATGAAAATAACAGGGACTGGTCCGATGGTGAAGATGGCGAACTTAGAAAGGGGGCTGTAACCGATACCATGTACGTATTTGATAAGTATGTTTGGCGCGCTGCGGTCGAGGTGAATAAAGCGGAATGTACGGAATTTGGCCAAATTGCTCATGGCAAGGTTAATCCGGAAAATAAGTATTTCTGTTACGGGGACCACTGGAGAATCTTTAGGGGGAGAGAAGACGTTTCCTATGGCAAGTTGGTTGACGAACGTGATGGTAAAGTATATCGTACTGTTAAAATCGGTGAACAGACTTGGATGGCGGAAAATCTGAATTATGAGGATGAAATCGCAACGCCGGTTCTTCAGGGACGAAGCGGTTATCCGTTAAACCGTAAGGAAAACTCCGTGGAATATGGACGTGTTTATACGTGGACTGCGCTTATCGATTCAATCGCGTTGGCTACGGATGCGGATAATCCGATGGATTGTGGCTACGGCAAGACATGTTCCCTGACAGCTGATGTGCGGGGCGTTTGCCCTAATGGATGGCACCTGCCGACACGGGCGGAATGGAAAACCCTAGTTAATACCGCAGGTGGAGATAGCCAGGCTGGAAAAGTTCTCATGTCCCAAGGTCAATGGATGCTCTCTGAAGAGAAATTGGATCTTTTTGGATTCTCCATGCTAGTTATACCGGATGACAATCAATCATATTGGCTATGCTTCTGGAGTGCGACGGAGACGTCGGATGAAAGGGCGTATTCGCTGTGCTTTGATGATGGTTCGGGGGTTTCTCACGAAAACTACGATAAACGCCAAAGGTCTCCCGTCCGTTGCGTGAAAGACGAAGAGTAACCTTATTTTTTCTTCGTTTTTGTTATATTTTGCTGTATATGGCAGATAATCAGAATCTAGACGAATTGGCCGAGGAAGTCGAAGAAGAACTCCCGAAAGTGGAGAGCAGCGAGGACCTTGCCCGCATAATCCAGGCTATCGTATTTGCGTCGCCCGATATCGTGACGATGAAGAAGTTGCGTGAAATTCTAGGCGATTTTTTGGATGCGCGCACCGTTTCTGATGCTCTCATAGCCGCAAACGACTCGCTGAACAAGATTAATTCTCCGTTCGAGATTGTGGAACAGGCCGGCGGTTACCGGTTCAGGACCCGTGCCAAGTATTACCCGTGGGTGCGCAAGTTGTTTCCGGAGGCGAATGCCCGCCGTTTGAGCCAGGCGGCCCTCGAAACGCTCGCGGTGATTGCCTACCAGCAGCCGATTACGAAGGCGGCCATCGAACAGGTGCGCGGCGTGTCGTCGGTGGATGGTCCTATCCGCAATTTGCTCGACAAGGGATTTATTGCCTTGGGCGCCCGCGCCGAGACGGTGGGCAACCCCTACACGTACATTACCACCCAGGAATTCATGAAGTATTTCGGCATCAACCGCATTCCCGAGGACCTGCCGCGCCTGCGCGAGTTCAGCGAACTCCTGGAAGCGGGGACGCTCGTGCCGCAATACGCGAAGCCCGATCCGGGCCCGACCGAACCGGTGGAACAGGAACAGAATCCCGAACAGATTGAACTTTCGATGGGAGACCTGTAATGGCTGCTACCCCGTTGATGCAGCAGTATTACGAGATCAAGAAACAGAATCCCGGCTGCATTTTGTTTTTTCGCATGGGCGACTTCTTCGAACTTTTCGAGGACGACGCCGTCATCGCTTCCAAGATATTAGGTATCACGCTCACGAGCCGCAATAACGGGGCTTCGGGAGCCACCCCGCTCTGCGGGTTCCCGCATCATGCCGCGGACCGTTACGTGCCGAAGATGGTGGCGGCCGGTTACAGGATTGCGATTTGCGAGCAGGTGGAAGACCCGAAACTCGCGAAGGGTATCGTAAAACGTGATATCGTGGAAATAATCAGTGCCGGCACCGCGATGAACGAGGCTAACCTGAACGCGAAGGAGGCGAACTACCTTTTTGCGTACATGCCTGCGGAAAAGGATGCCGCGTTCGCCATTGCCGATGTGACGACGGGTTATTTGGCCGTATGCAAAAGCGGCGTGCAGGCGTTTGAATGCGAGTTCAGCCGACGCATGCCCAAGGAAATCATCGTGCCGGAAGGTTGCAGCATTCCGCAGCCCGTGATGGACCTGGTGAAGGCCGAAAACGTGCTGGTGACGGAACTGCCCCCGTTCATGTTCGGGGAAGAGCAGTGCCGTGACGTGCTGTATGGGCACTTCAAGGTGGAATCTCTGGTGGGGCTCGGGCTCGACGGACGCGAATGCGAAACCTGCGTCACGGGTGCCATGATGGCCTACCTGATGGACCAGAAAAAGTCCGAACTTTCGCATTTTACGACGCTCGAGATTCTGAATCTCGACGACTACATGACGCTCGATCCGAGTACGCTTAGGAATCTGGAGCTCACGCGCCCGCTGAATGCGGACGATTACTCCAGTACGCTGTGCTATGTGCTCGACAATACGGTTACCGCGATGGGCGGCCGTACGCTCAAGGACTGGGTGAGCCACCCGCTGATTTCGGTTCCGCGCATCCGTGAGCGCGAGGAAGCCGTGGGGGAACTTGTCGGCAACCCCGTGGCGCTCGACGAGCTGAAGGAATCCCTCACGTCCATCCTCGACATGGAACGCCTTATGGGCCGTGTCGGCTCGGGCCGCGCCAACGCCCGCGACCTCGCGGGCATGGGACGCTCGCTTATGCAGGCGTCCCGGGTTGCCGACGTGCTCGAAGGCCTGCGTGCCCCGATGTTCGAAGGCCTGCGTGAAAAGCTCGTGCAGGCGAAGGGCCGCGGAGAGCAGTTGCTCGACAACTTCAACGAAGACTTGCCCCTCACCGTTCGCGAAGGCGGAATGATCCGTCCGGGTGCGAATGCCGAACTCGATGCCATGAACGAGGACATCAAGGAACGCCGCGAATGGCTCGCGAACCTCGAAGTGCGCGAACGTGAACGCCTCGGAATCCCGCAACTGAAGGTCGGCTACAACCGCGTGTTCGGTTACTATATCGAAATTACCAAGGCGCAGATGGCGAAGGCCACGCAGCCTATTCCCGAAGAGTACATCCGCAAGCAGACGACGGTGAACGGTGAACGCTATATCACTCCCGAGATGAAGGAGTGCGAATCCGTCATCAGCAATGCCGAAGTGAACATCCATGCGCTCGAATACAAGATTTTCTGCGAACTGCGCGACCGCGTGAACGCATCGCGTGCCGAACTCCAGGAGATTGCCGATGCTATCGCGCGTGTTGACGCTCTGTACAGTTTCGCGCGGGCGGCTCGCAGGTACAACTACGTGTGCCCGGAGGTGGTCGAAGACGGCGGAATCGAGATCAAGGGCGGTTTCCATCCCGTGATTGTCGCGGTGAACCCCGACCAGGAATTCATCCCGAACGACGTGACGCTTTCGCCCGACGGAACGCGCCTGATGCTCATCACGGGCCCGAACATGGCGGGTAAATCGACATACCTGCGCCAGACCGGACTTATCGTTTTGATGGCACAAATCGGCTGCTTTGTGCCGGCGGAATCTGCCCGCATTGGGGTAGTGGACCGCATATTCACCCGCGTGGGTGCGAGCGACCGCCTGAGTCGCGGGCTTTCGACGTTCATGGTCGAGATGATTGAAACCGCGAACATCCTGCGCAATGCGACCCCGCACAGCCTCGTGCTGCTCGATGAAATCGGGCGCGGCACCAGCACGTTTGACGGGCTTTCCATTGCCTGGGCGATTGTGGAAACGCTCCACGACGAACCCGCAAGGCAGGCGCTTACGCTGTTCGCGACGCACTACCACGAATTGACCGGGCTTGTCGAAGGGCTCGAACACGCGGGCAACTTCCAGGTGGCCGTGCAGGAGAAGGGCGACAAGCTCGTGTTCCTCCACAAGATTCTCGCGGGCGCCTGCGATTCGAGCTACGGCATCCATGTGGCCGAAATGGCGGGCCTCCCGAACAATGTGGTCCGGAGGGCGCGCAAGATTTTGCTCCGCCTCGAGAAGGAAAAGATTGACCCGAGCGATGGCGCCGTGAAGAAGAAGCAGAAGGAACATCCGCAGATCGATATGTTCGCCCCGCCCGACGAAAACACGCAGCTCCTGAGGGACGAAATTCGGAGGCTCAAGCCCGAGGAAATGACTCCCATGCAGGCCCTCCAGCGTTTGATGGAACTGAAGGAAAATTACGGAAAATGAGTTACGAGTTCTGAGTTACTAGTTTTTAGTAATGCAGAAGAAAAGAAGCAGTTTTAAACAGAAAAACTATGAACTGGTAACTAGGAACTATTGACTACCTTATGATTGACTTCGCCGCCTTGCAAGATTACGTTTTTGAAAACCGGGTGTTCGATTCGGACTACCACGGTCTTGCGCATTGGCGGCAGGTGGAATTCAACGGGTTGCTGCTTGCGCCGGTAACGGGAGCCGATATCACGGTGGTGCGCCTGTTCGCGCTTTTCCACGACTGCAAGCGGCAGGATGATGCGTATGATGGCGAGCACGGGGAACGCGGTGCCGCCTTCGCAAAGCAGTGCTTCGAAGAAAAACGTCTCGATATCACGCAGGAACAGTTCGACAAGCTATATCATGCCTGCCGGATGCATACGCATGAGCGAGCATCGGACGATGCGACTATCAATACCTGCTACGATGCCGATAGGCTTGACCTGGGTAGGGTTGGCATTCCGCTCAATCCTGAAAAGATGGCGACAAGTTTCGGCAAGAAGCTTGCCCGAGCCGCGCATTCCCAGAAGGTTTCCGTTTATGCGATGCGCGAATGGCTGCGTGCCGTCGCGCCTACGCTGCGCTAGAAGCCGATACTGACTTGCCCCATATAGATTCGTTCTTCATCCTGGCCGGTGAAATATCCGAGTTCTTCGGCCCATGTGGTGAATTCGAATGTCACGAGATGGAGTACTTCGAGGCTTACGCCCGCGGAAGGGTAGCCGCCTTTGAAACCGCCGGCGAGGCGTAGGCTCAGCGCGCGGATTTCGTTGTTGTAGCCGGGCCAGGCGAGCAGGGTCTGTTCCACTTCGAGGCCGAAGTTCAGGTGGCTTAGAACCTTGTAGTTCTTCTCGGAGTTGATGGCGTCCACGAAGTCGCAGGCGACGTTGAACTTTCGGGCATAGGCCGTGTTCTTGTTGAAGAATCTCGGACTGTAGTTTATGCCCACGCTCAAGTTCGGTGTAATCGTATCTCCGGCCAAATCCTTGAAGTAGACATCTCGTAGAGATGCGCCTACGCGGATTTCGCGGGTGAGCTGGTAGAGTATGCCGAAATCAAGACCGAAGGAGAGGGATTTGGAATCGAAAATATGGTCGGCCGCGTCGTGGTAGCGGTCATCGAGAGTGTCTTGCAGCGAGGAGTAGTTCAGGATGTCGACGGTGATGACTTCGACCTTGTGGCGCTTTGCGGCTTTCAAGCCCATACCGACGGAGAAGTTGTTGGTGAACCCGATGGAAAAACCGCCCTGTATCACGGCGTCCACGTAGAACGTGTCCACGCCGATGAAGGGGAGCACCAGGCCTCCGTCCAGGTACGGTGCCACGCTCGCATCGACCCATATCGCGCCACCGAAACCGCGGACGGCGAGTTCCGCATCCATCTTGAGTTTCATGGTGAGGTACTTGTGGTCGTACCCATTGATTTTGTGCACGAGTTCGGGATGGGTGGACAGCGTATCCATGAGCAGCTCGTTTTCATCGATGCCCGTGTCTTCGGCTGCCTTGTGTACGCGCTGGTAGAGTTTCTGCAAATCCTTCGCCACGTTGTAGGTGGAGAAGTAGTTCTCGAAGGGGCCAGCACCGCCCAGGTTCACTCGCGCATCTCCGAAGAAGTTGCGCGGGTAGTAGCCTTGTTCGGGGCGCTTGCTGTAGTTGCCCAGTCGGTTGATCTGGGAGAGCCCCGCGTAGTTGTAGTAAATGGCTTCCTTGTCGTCGACGACGGCCACGTGGGCGTTGCCCATGGATTCGCCGCGCATGGAATGGTGGGTCGGCGCCTTGGCGGCAAGGGCGATTACCGCAAATCCGAGTACGTATAATGCTGCAAGAGCCAGTCTCATTGCTGTTCCCTCCCTTCAAACCATTTGAGGAAGGTTTCTTCGTTGTAGTTATTCCAGCATCCGCCGACGTAGGCCTTGCGCCATGCGAGGTCGTACTTTATGTTGTTTATGTCGGTGTCTTCCTTGACCAGTTTCATGATGTCGGTGAGTGCGAACTCCGATTTGCTCCAGGAGAAGTTGACGGAGAAGGCGGTGAACTTGTGGATCCCCATGGCATCGCGGTCGTTGGAGTTCTCGATAATGAACGTTCTTTCGGGTTCGTCGGCCGGTATTCCGTTCATGTCGATGTCGACATAGTTATAGGTTTCGCTAGAGTTTACCGATTTCACCTGCCCGATTTTGTGCTTCAGGAGGTCCGTCTCGAGAACCATGAGCTTGTTGTTGCGCAGGTCTTCGTCGATGAGGCCATCACCGTCGTTGTCGTAACCGTCGGCAATTTCCTCGTCGACGCATCCGTCACCGTCGTTGTCTATGAGGTCGGCCATTGCGATGTAACCCGCGAAGCCGTCGGAACTTTTTTCAACCGTTTCGCTGGCGTTGATGACGTACGACGCCATCGCTTCTGTCGCGACCGTGAGTCCGCTGTCGGAGAAGAGTGCCGCTTCGGGAACATAGGTTCGCATGATATCCGTCGCGATGCTCGGGTCGGCAGCGACCGCCCTGCCTACATCGCCCAGCGTGCTGAAAACTTCTAAAGCCTCTTTGCCCAAGTCCTTCATGGAAACCCAGTCTATGTCTATGAGGGGTGGGTCTAAGGACGCGATGAACATCTTGGTCAGGTCTTTGGAAAAGATGCGCAGGATAAGCGCTGCCTTGGTGAGGTGAAGAATCGTGTAACTTGCCGAAATGGTCTTGAAAGTCACCTTTTTGTCGGTCTGGCCGGTCGTGTCCCTTACGATAAACGGATCCAGGACTTTCAGCACGGAATCGATGCCGTCCTTGTAGCGGGCCGCGGTGGAATCGTCCATGGTCATGAACCCGCTCTGTCCGCCTTTTGTTTTGGTGTACTTGAGCATTTCGAAAACGTTCAGTTTCTGCTGGTTCAAAACACTTTTCGAGAGCCCGTACCATGCTTCCGAGGCGGCGGAATCTGCGGCGAGCGCCCTTTCGAAATAAGTCCTGGCCATGCTATATTCGCCCTTGCGGAAATAGATATAGCCTTCGTAGGTCAGAGCGTCTGCGTCGTTGGATTTGATGTGTACGGAATCTGTTGGATTAAAAATGTTACATCCTGCTATGCCTGTCATGAGCGCAAGCGCAATGCACAGCCACAGCTTTTTTATACGGTTCATATGTCGTTCCCCCAAAAACGATTTATCAAAAGAAAAGCTATAAGCAAAAAATAACTTTCTTTTGGAAAAAAGTTTTATTTTTTGTGCTTTTTTTCCTGTTTGGGATACAAATGGCTTTTTTTGCTCAAAAAAATGGACAGGACGGCTTTTAGAAAATATATTTGTGCCCAATGGAACTTTGTCGTGATTATTTCCCAACCCGTGCCTACAGAATCGCCGAGATGCGTCTGGGGAGCCTTTTGGGCGGGGAACGCGACAGGCTGGACTTGATTGCCGAGAAACTCGGGCGGGACTACGCCATCGGGCTCGACAACCTGAAGGAAGAACTCCCGAACATAATCTCATTCGCCCGGGAATACCATGCCGCGTACGATTCGTACCTGAAGGCGGTCTTGCCGCAGCAGGACAAGCCCATCCAGTGCAGGGCGGCTTGCGGGAACTGTTGCCACCATTACCCGATGTCGGTGGAACCCTTCGAACTGATATTCCTTTACCAGGAACTGCGCAAGAGCGACGACCTGATTACGGTGATGGAATCGTGCCGCAGGCGTGCGGACATGTTCAATAACTTGTTTGAGAAGCGCCTGGAGGCGGTGAACTCGGAAGACGAAGCCGAGGACCAGGCCCTCCATGATTATTTCGCACAGTGGGTTCCGTGCCCGTTTTCGGACAGGAAGGGCGATTGCCGCATTTACGGGTTCCGCCCGGTATCGTGCCGCATGTACTTTAGCCAGACGGACCCGTGCTTCTGCAAGCCCGAGACGCTCCTGACTCCGCAGAACGAAAGCTACATCGTGTACCTTCCCGACAATATCGAGGAGGCGCTCATCGGCATTTCGGAGCATTACGCCGGCTTGGAGCTTCCCGAAAGCTATTTCGGCGGACTCGTTTCGATGAACGCCTTTGAAGGAGTGCTGGGCTGATGAGTGACTCCGGACAGATGGATTTTTTCGACCAGCTGGGCCTGCCGCTTGTTGAACCCGCCGGTCCGGACCCCTCGCTTGCGCGGAAGATGTCGAAGTGTTCCGCGAACGGCCTCGTGCATTTCAAGTACAACCCGCGCATGAAGCGCAGCATAAGGTGCAAGGCGAATTTTTTGTTCGGGCATCCGGAAGTGCTGCTCCCGGGTTACATGGAAGCGCCCGAGTTTGCCGCCGCGCGCGAGCTTGCCGCCGAGTGGGCGGAACATGCCGTTAGGCGCAAGACCAAGAAGAACAAGGAAATTGTCAAGGATTTGGTCGTACGGTTCTGGGCGGTGGTGGACCAGGTGCTCGTGGACAAGGGACATGCTCCGCTCGAAAGCGGGGGAAGGCTTCCGCCCATAAGGCCGAAGGGCCGCTATTTCAATCTCGATGAAGTGCTTGAGGCTATCAACCACACGTACTTCGAGGATTCGCTGCAGTGTCGCATCACGTGGAGCAACCGTGTCGGGGGACTGAGTTTCCATTCCAAGCGCAAGGACCCGCTGACGGGCGAGGAATTCCACCTGATAAGCATCAGCAAGGGGTACGATGCCGCGAACTGCCCGCTCTATGCGGTCGCGGGCGTGGTGTACCATGAATGCCTGCATGTGGTCATCCCTGTCGAAGAGAAGAACGGCAGGCGCGTTGTGCACGGGCGCGTATTTAGGCAGCGCGAGCGCCAGTATATCTATTACGACGAATGGATCAAGTGGCACAAGGAAGTGCTGCCCAAGAACATCCGGGCGATGCACCGCCACAAACCACTGTAATTATCGGCATAGTCACCCTGAACTTGTTTTTAATAGCCACTTGCAGCTTTGCTACTTAGTGGATATAATCCTCGGAACGGGGACAGGGTCGGAAATCTGATGCTGACCGGCGTCAGCATGACTTCGGGTATCCGTCTTTCAGGCGCTCGTCGTAGAAGGCGCGTTCCCCGCCGATGAATTTCGGGCGGGTGCGGGCGGCGGCGAGTGAGGCCTGCCCGATGGTTTTCTGTGAAAGGCGGAGGGGGACCGCGACCTCTTTCAGGTGCATCCCGATGAGGGTGCCGCCGATGTCGAGGCCCGCATCGGCCCTGATATGCTCGATGGCTACGGGGGCCTTGAACGCCTTGTAGCAGGCGGTCGCGAACGACCCGCCCGCCTTGGGTTGCGGGACGACGTTCACGATTTCGGCGTTCGGGACGGCCTCGTGCTCGATGATGATGGCGCGGTTCAGGTGCTCGCAGCACTGTGCGGCGATATAGATGCCGCGCGGTGCGAAGACTCCCTGGAGCGCTTCGAAAATGACCTTGCCCGCTTCGGGTACGGAATGACTCCCGAGCTTCTGCCCGAGTGTCTCGCTTGTGCTGCAACCGATGACGACAATCTGGCCCTTGCCCAGGTGCGCCGCCTCGACAAGTTCCTCTGCCGCACGTGCCGCATCGCTGCGGATTTGCTCCAGAATGCCCTTGTCTTCGATCTCGTAAGTTATGCCTGCCATTTTCTGCGTCCTTTTTTTACATGCGTAAAATAATAACAATAGGATAGGGTGTCAATAATGTGCACCGAAAAGAAATTGCCCTAAACGTCGATTGAATGGTCTAACCGTGAGCACCAAAGCCACAGGCGTTAAGCCGTGGCGGGTGCGAGAGTGAGTGAGAGACCGGAGGTCTTGATACCCTAAATGACGAACGAACGGTCTAACCGTGAGCACCAAAGCCACAGGCGTTAAGCCGTGGCGGGTGCGAGAGTGAGCGAGAAACAGGAAGTCTTGATACCACAAACGTCGAGCGAACGGTCTAACCGTGAGCACCAAAGCCACAGGCGTTAAGCCGTGGCGGGTGCGAGAGTGAGTGAGGGACCGGAGGTCTTGATACCCCAAATGACGAACGAACGGTATAAAAAAGACTTGCCATTTCTGGCAAGCCTTTGGGTTTGGTTATGGAGGTAAATTCTAGAACTGCTCGAAGAACTTGTGGACTTCTTCAGGAACCCATGTCTGTTCCCAATTCCAACCCACGCCCATGTTGCCGGTGTCGTGAGCGGTCCACTGGTGGTCTCCGGGCCAACTGCACCACTTGACCGGGAAGCGCTCGTCGACGTTCTTGAAGTCGTAGCAGACGTGTCCGGTATTGCCCCTGATTTCTTCGGGCTTTTCGCTGCTGGCGTCGGTGAAGTTGCCATCGGCATCGGCCTTGCCGTTGCGCTTCAGGATTCTCGGGAGGGCGCTATTCTTGGCGCGGCTGTAATCGCAGCGGCCGTCATTCACGCCATGTACGTTCATCCAAGCGATGGGCAGATTCTTCATGTTGTTGCCTTCGGGGAGCCAGATGTTGTAATCGGCCACAGCGTAGGTGGCGGCGGCACGCACGCGGCTCTGCATGTCTTGCATAAGCGAGTAGCTGAACATGGCTCCGTAGCTGAACCCGGTGATGAACACGCGGCTCGTATCAATGCAGTAGTTCTCGTTCAGGGTGGTGAGCGTCTGGGCGAAAAAGTCGTGGTCGGCCTGGCCCTTGTTCCACAGGCCGCCAATCGCGTCGAGAGAGACGAAGATGTAGTCGCCGTTCTTGTCGAGCACCTGCTGGCCGTAGTAAGGCGTGGGATGGTCATAGTCGGGGTTGTGGTGCACAAAGTCTTCGCCGTTGCTGCCGTAGCAGTGCAGCGCGAATAGCACCTTGTGCGGCTTTTTGTTGTCGTAGTTCTTGGGCAGGGTAACAAAGTAGGTGCGGGTGTCGCTTCCAACCTTGATTTGGAACTGATCGCCGTTTTCGACGCTCTTGACTTTTTTCAATGTGGAATTGGTGCCGCATCCCTTGCTGGGGGTGGGGTCGTTGCCAATAGCGTAGCCGAACTTGAACTGCGGAGCGGTTGCCTTGAGCTTCACGTCGAGCGTGGTGTCGAGCGTGCTGAGCGGTACGGTGAGCGTATCGAAGCCTTCGGCGACAAAGCGGATGGCTTCGCCCGGCTGGATCTCTTTCATGAGGCTTTCGGTCTGCGTGCCGAATGTGCCGCTGTGGTTGCCTTCTGTTGAGAACTTGAAATTCTGTCTTGCGCTACCTACGGTTACTTGCGCGAAATAAGTGCCGCGGGCCTTGATCGCCCTGTTCAAATCGAACATGCCGGAGCCCTGCAGGGTCTTCTGGAAAACCTGGTTTCCGAGGGCGTTGAAAATCTTTACGTGGACGGGCGAACTGCTGCTTTGCGAGTACGAGAGCACGCCGTTGTTGACGCTCAAATATCCGGCGGAGTTCCTGAAGGCGTGAATCCCGTCTATTTCGTCTTCGTGGATAGAGAATTTACCCTGGTCATCGGTAGTGGTAGATTTGCCTTCCTTGAGGAGGCTTACCGAGGCTCCCTTGAGGGCTTTGCCTTGTTCATCGGAAACGGTACCCGACAGGGAATATGCCGAAGCCATGCCGCAGACCGCGAGGAGGCAAGCCGTAGTCAAAAGATTGTTTGTCTTGATGCTCATCAGTACTCCTTTAGCCCAAAAACACTTTGTAGACGCATCTTTCCTTGTAATAATCTAATATGAGGTGTTTTTAATATTACACGGTTGATACGATTGCTTATGGATGATTTGTCTATAAAAGGAACTTTATAATTCTTTTTTTATGAAAAAAACGGCTGGTTCTTGCTTTTTTGTTCACTATGTATTATATTTATAGTGCACATAAGTTCAAGTGAATGAATGAGTAGAATATGGATGTCCGTGAAAAACTGAATATTCTTTCCGCTGCTGCCCGGTACGACGTTTCCTGTTCGTCGAGCGGTTCCAGGCGTTCCGCGCCCCCGAGCGGCTTGGGCGATGCCTGCCCGGCGGGGATATGCCATACGTGGTCTTCGGACGGGCGGTGCGTTTCGCTCTTGAAGATTCTGCTTTCGAACGCCTGCAAGTACGATTGCGCCTACTGCGTGAATCGCCGCAGCAACGACATCCCGCGGGCGACCTTCACTCCGAAAGAGGTTATCGACCTGACCCTGGAATTCTACCGCCGCAACTACATCGAGGGCCTGTTCCTGAGTTCGGCCGTGGTGGGTTCGCCCGATGCCACGATGGAACGGCTTGTGCGGGTGGCCAAGGAACTGCGGAGGGTCCACCGGTTTGGCGGTTACATCCACTTGAAAAGCATTCCGGGGGCGTCCGAGGCTCTGCTTCACGAGGCGGGGCTCTATGCCGACCGCACCAGCGTGAATATCGAGGTCCCGTCGGAGCGCTCGCTTACGTACCTCGCTCCCGAAAAAAACTACGGTTCGGTCTATGGCCCCATGAACTACTTTGCCGAGCGCAAGATTGAGTACGGCGGCTCGCGAGGGCGGTATACTCCGAACTTTTTGCCGGCGGGGCAGAGCACGCAGATGATTGTGGGCGCCTCGGGCGAGAGCGATTTCCAGATTCTCACGCTGTCGGCGGGATTTTACAAGCAGCAGCGCCTGAAGCGCGTGTATTTTTCGGGATATGTGCCCGTGAATGCGGACAAGCGCCTGCCCGCGCTTACCACCAAGCCGCCTCTGGTGCGCGAACACCGGCTGTACCAGGCCGATTGGCTCATGCGGTTCTACAAGTTCGATTACGACGAAATTCTCGACGCGAAACACCCGAATCTGGATTTGAATCTGGATCCGAAGGCGGGCTGGGCGCTTAGGCACCCGGAGTTCTTCCCGGTCGACTTGCAGACGGCGGATTACGAGATGATTTTGCGGGTTCCCGGTATCGGCGTGAAGTCGGCGCAGCTCATTGTTTCGAGCCGCAGGTACAGCAAAATTCGCTTGGAAACCCTGAAGAAGATGGGCGTGGTCTTGAAGCGCGCCAAGTACTTCATCTACCATCCCGACATTCCCGCGGGTATCCGGCAGTTTTATCCCGAGATGATTCGCCCCCTGTTGATTGCGCCCGCAAAATCGCAGCAACTCGATTTGTTCAGCCCGCTGGAAACACCCGCATTGCCGTCGCCTGCAATGCCCGCAGCTGCGATGCCTATGCCTGTGCCTGCGCAGTCGGTAACGCACTTGTCGGCCACCATGCCTGTACCAGCGCAACCGTTGCAGCTCCCTTCAGCCGCCATGCCGATACCTGTTGCTTCCGTGCCTGCACCGGCGATTCCCGCGGCCAGTGTACCATCGCTTGCACTGCCGGCACGTCCACGACTGTTGGCGGCGGGGTAGATGCGAATCCGGACGGCGGCTTTCGATAAACACGTTCTCCCCGTGATTTCTAAAAACCTTTGACTACAGAGCAAAAAGCATGTCTATCTGCATTTCATACGATTCCACCTTCGACGGCTTCCTGAGTGCCGTTTTCGAAATTTATTCGCAGCACCTCGATGTAGAAAGATTTGTCCCTGACCGCGATGCGGGAACTGTGGGAGACCTGTTCCAGCAGCGCTTCCGCGTGGAGGCGAACGAGGATTCCGCGATGCGCCTGCGACGCGCCATCGTGAACTATACGAGCGAGGACGTGCTGAACCTGCTCGAGACGGCGTTCCTTTCGGAGGAGGCGGGCATCGAGATGATGATTCTCGCGTTCCTCCGCAAACTGTTTGCGGGCGACGACCCGAATTACGGCAAGAACCCCGCATCGCCCGAGATGCTCCCGCTGTACAAAATTGCGGGTTCCGTGCGGCACGAGGCGGGCGGCATGCTCGGGATGGTCCGCTTCTCGAAAGCTCCGGGCAATTTCTACGTCGCGAAGATTGAACCGAAATACGATATCCTTTTGCTGATGGAATCGCATTTCACCAACCGCTTTGCGGACGGGAACTGGGTTATCTACGATGCGAAGCGCAGGTACGCGTTGCTCCACGAAAAGACCGGGAAATGCCGGGTCGTCGACATTCCCGACGATGCGGCGTTGATAAATGCGATCAATTCGGATGACTATACCCGGCTGTGGCAGGACTACTACAATTCCATCGCCATCAAGGAGCGCGAGAACCCGAAACTGCTGCGCCGTTGCCTCCCGGTACGCTACTGGAAGAATTTGCCCGAACGGCAGGCCGCACGTTTTTAGGCCCGCATTCACCTACGGGTTAGGCCAGCGGTGCTTTTACAGCCGGCGTCTCATCTATCCCCCTTGAATTTATTCGGATTCTTTGTTATTTTGTTTGAGGATAACAGGGAGGGTTAGGTGTCCTTGAAAAAGTTTTCTTTTCTGCTGGCAGGTTTTTGCTTGTTCGGCTATTCCCATTCGCTCGACTTGAAACCGTCGGCGCAGTTCTTTTTCCCGGCAACAGTCTCCATTCCGAAGGATAACAAATCGGTGTCTTCGGACAGGTCGTGGGAGACCGAGTATGTAATCGAGGTCGGGATCGAGGCTCTCTTTGCGTCGGAGTTTATTCCGATGCGCTCCGGTTTTGGCCTGGGATTCAGGACTTCGCAGCACGATGAAGATTACGAAGCGGCTCCGGCGACGCTCCCGGTGTGGGGCGTCCTTTCGATCGGGCGCATTAATTGGGACGACTTCATCTCGCCGTATTTTACCTTGCGCGGGGGCTACCTTACTCCGTTGTCGTTCGACGAGCACTGGTGGGAAAGTCCCGCGAATTTCTTCTTCAATTGCGGTGTTGGCGCCGTCTTGCCCAAGGGCTTTACGGTGGAGGTCAGTGTAGACTATTCCTCCATGCGGAAATCTTATTCGGACGAGGATATTTCGTACCGAGTCTCCTCGCTACGCTTGGGCATCCTGTTGGGAATGAATATTGAAATTTCCCACACCAAGGTGTACAAGTCGGGCGGCTAATTTCGGGCCTATTTCTGTTTGCGGCGCATGATGCCGGTCTTTACGGTAATGGCTTCCTTGTGGCCGTCGTCGAACGTGAAGAAAATTCTCCAGATGTAGACGCCGGTACCGGCTTTCCTTCCTTTTTTGGAATGCTCATCCCAGTACAGGAATCCCAGTTTGGATTGCTCGTCGGGACTGTCGCGTTTCGGGTCTTCCATTTCGCCATTGTAGCCGAATTTCTGCTCGAAGTTGTCCACGTAGACGGAAAGTGCGTCGAAGATGTAGATGTTCGCCGTGTAGGGGAGCACGGTCCTCACGCTGATGGCGGAGAGCGTGTCCGGCAGTTCTTCCCATCTGGAACCATCCGGGGAAATCCAGTTGGGACGGGGACCGAATCCGCTGATTGGTTGAAGCGGTCTGATTTCGGTAAGGTAAATGAGGCCGTCTGTGCCGTTGATTTTGACTTCGCCTCGTCCGAGGGCGTTGCCGGCCATATCGATGAAGTCCGCTTCCGGATCGGTATGCAGGCAGAATCCGGTCTTGATGAAATGCCTGTCGAGGACAAACGCCCATTGCGTCCCGTTTTCGCTGACGGCCGGAGGCTGGCTTGTAATCAGCGGTTGCGATGTGGAGTCCTTGCACGTGGACGAGTAGCGGAAAAGTTTTTCCCAGGCGTTGTCGGTACCGCTGCCGATAATGGGTTCGGACATTTGGATGACGAGCGTATCGGGCGGATCGTTAGAGGAGGGGTCCATGTATTTTGCGAGATTCATCTCGCCCGGATGTAGGGTTGCCCGTGCGGGAACGGCACCGACTTTGTCGCTCAGTTTTACGTTTTCGAGCTTGTTTGAAAGCGGTGTCGAAAAACTCAGGAAAGGCTTTCTTGCGGAATCGGCCATGGTCAAGCCGTATCCGAACGGCTCGTTGATGTAGGCCTCAACCCATTTGCCGTCTTGTCGGTTTTTCTTGATGGCGTCTTTTGTCGCATAGCGCCACTGAGCATAGTTTGAATTCCAGAAGATGGAATCGATGCTCGAGATGTTGTCGTCGTGTTCTTCCTTGAAATGGATGCGCACGAAGTCTGCTCTGCCGTCCAAATCCTTGTCGTAGATTTCGGCCGAGTCGGCGATGAGGGAGTATTCGATGGAGTCGCGCTGGGTGTATTTGACAGTGTCTTCGGGAATTGTATCCTGGTCTGTCACGGATGTATCGTTCGGGTTGATTGTGGAATTGTTTCCGCATGCATCCGTTGTGAAATATTCGTGGCCCGGAACGCGGACGGTTGCTCCCCAGGTGTCGGTTGCGCGCAGGTAGTAGTTGATGGTGGAATAGACGCTTGATGGAACGTAGATTTCTGCGGACCATGTGTCGTCAACAAAGGAATAGGCGAGGATGGCTTCCTGGAAAATGACAGTCCGTGAATCCCTGAAGTATAGCTTCGCGCTGGAAATGTCGTCGCTGTCCTTGATGCTGAAGGAGAACTTCTTGAAGCCTGTGGTGTCCTTGCAGGCGATGGATGTCGTTTTTACGTCGGGAATGTCATTGCCAACGAATATGGTGTACGGTTCCATGGCCGGTGTCTGGATTTTCGGGGACTTGCCCGTCTGCCCGAGAGAATCTGTCGCGATGACGTAGAAGTCCAGCCCTGGCGCAACGACGAGGTTTGCCGGGACGGTGTATTCCCAGAGGCTATCGCGGGTGTTTTTCAGGGTGTATTTCGCGAAGACGCTGTTCGACGTACCGGATGTTCGCAGGTAAAGATCGGCGGAGTTTATTTTGATTTTAGACTGAATGTAGACGCCGATGGTGAGAGGGTTGTTCTCCGGTTGGGTGTTGTTGACCAGGTTCCAGGTGTCTTCGGTAAGGGCGATGCTCGGTGGATGCCCACCTTTGTTCCACTGGACGGTATCGCGTGCATCGGTGTTGTTGAATGTCATGCCGATGACGACGTCGTGCGTCTCGCCGTCTTGGAGTGTGTCGGGAGCCTGGTAGCAGACCAGGTACTGCGAATTGATGTTGTCGCGGATGGCCTCGTAGATTCCGGAAAGTTCGCTTGCGTCGTTTGTAGTCGTGAACATGCCTCCGGTTTGCTTCGCGAGATCTTCCAGCGGGTACGAGGCCTCGGTTTCGACACCGATGGAATGGATGACGGTCTTCTTTGACTTGCCAAGATTGATGGCTGTTTCTAGTGCGATGGTGCCATCGTTGTTCTCGCCGTCGGAGAATATGATGACTGCTGTCGGGTTGGTTTCGTTCCTGATTTGTCGCAGGCCTGCGTAGGCGCCCGTGATGATGTTGGTACCGTTCCCATAGGTTGTGAGTTTTTCTACGGCTTTTAGCAGTTGGGACTTGTTCGAGGTCATGGACTGGAGTACGATGGTCGAGTCTCTGTAGCCGCGGAACCCGACGAGGGCTGTCCTGTCGTAGGTGCCCATGTTGTGTATGAATGACTTGATGGCATCCTTTGCCTTGATCATTCGGTCGTTGTATTCCATCGAGGGACTCTCGTCGACGACGATGACGACCGAAATTCCCGAAACGTTGGTGATGCTAGTGACCTGGGGCTTGATGGCGATGCCGTCTTGCCAAAGTTGTAGATCGTCCTCGCCGAGCCCGTAGAACGAAAGACCGGAGTTCTTGTCGGTCGCGGAAACCTGCGCACAGATTTCGGGATAATTCCCGATGTCGAGATTCGATATGGTAAGGGACGGTATGGCTGACGTGTCTTCGATGAACTGCGCCTCGACAGAACATTGCTGATCAGTCTGGATGACGGAAGTCTTGGATTTCTTGCTGTCACCGAGGGTCAGGTTGCATCTGGTGGGAACCCAGGAACTGAATTCATAACCTCCGTGGGGCCATGCCGTAATGGTGAATTTGCTTCCCGGATTCGTATATTGTCGCCCTGACGGGCTTGTGGCGCCGCCCTTTGTCGCGTTCACGTCCAGGATGGCGGGCGTCGATATCCAGCTCGTGAAGGATAAGTCCGGAATGCCGGTGGAATTCTCCCGGAATGTCCAGTAGAGCGGGGTGCCCGCGGTTCCTTTTACGAGGAAGTACTTTGAACCGCTTGTCAGCTGTGGGATTGAGGAATTCCGGAAAGAGCCGTCTTCATTATATCCGGTATAGGTTCCTCGTATGGAATCGGCGATACCGAAGTTGACGATGTACGGCATGGTGTCGGGTGGGGTCCATGTGAAGCGGATGGTCGATTGGGTCGATTCCGTGTAGTAGTTTTTCTTGAAGTTGAAAGTTTGTTTTTGCGTGGACACGCTGTATATCTCGCCGGGCTTGAATCGTGCCTTCAGTTCGGTATTGCCCTTGACGGTGACGAAGGTGCTTGCAGCTACCCTGTCGTCGATGGTG
>CACXXH010000058.1 GCA_902771595.1 Fibrobacter succinogenes
GCTTCATCTCCCCGAAGAGCCGGTCTGAAGCCTGTGATCCGGCTCCGCTGTTTCTTCGGGCAACTGCATGGTTCCCGTTGATCCGGGCATCCTGTTCAGCCACTTTGCCAAGCGTCCCCTGATTATCTACTACTTCAGCCCCAAGTGCCCGCACTGCCAGAAGCACTTCCCCGAAGTGCAGGGCGTCATGAAGGAATATGAATCCGCCGGAGTCACGGGCATCGCCATCGCCATCGGCGGCAACATCAAGAAGAACGACATCCGCATGTTCATCGACCAGTTCAAGGTCGTCATACCGGTATTCCAGGACGGCTCGCAAAAGTTCGGCCCGACCTACGGCAATGGTTACGTCCCGGTTCTCTACCTCGTCCAGCCCGACGGCTCGTTCTACCGCTACGAGTCGCTCGACGAAGCACACATGAACCACCTCCGGACGATGCTCAACAAGATCAAGAAATAGCTTGTACGACATTATGCAAAAAGAGGTTCCTTCGGGACCTCTTCTTTTTTATTCCATCGTGGGTTCGACTTCATTCAAAATAAAAAGCCTAGACGCTAAAAGGCGTCCAGGCTTTTCGTACTCGAGGCGGGAGTCGAACCCACGACCCATTGCTTAGAAGGCAATTGCTCTATCCAACTGAGCTACTCGAGCGTGCGGGTGCTAATATAAAAAAAAATACGGATTTCTGCAACGATTTTCGTAAACCAAAGCAAATCCTAGACGACACGGGCAAAGTGTGCTTCGTCACCTTTCTCTCAAAGAATATTCGCATAGTTATCCCCGCCCCCTTTTTTATGCTATATTAATGGAAGAACCTTATTCAAAAGGACTTTCCGCATGACCGATGAACAGTTCGAAAAATTCACGTCCATGCTCCAGAGCCAGATGCAGGCGCAGACCGACGCCCTGCAGGCCCAGACCAAAGTACTCGAGAAAATTTCGGAGCTTCTTTCCAGTACCGAAGACGGTTCGCATTCGGACCTCTGTTCCGAGATCAAGTTCCTGCGCAACGCCGAAGTCCTGAAGACGGCACTCGAGCTGTGCAAGTCACGAACAACGTCAAACGAGCCCCTCCAGGAACAGGGCGGGCTTGCCGGCTCCATCGAGGACATTTCCGACTTCGTAAGCACCGGAAAAACGCCCGAAAACTGGCACGAATACACGACCAGCGAGACCTTTATCAAGACTTTCTCCGGGAAACCGCTAAAAACCGAGCAAATCTGATATTTTTTCCATATTCTGGAAAAAAAGGCCTACATCCCTCGAGTTTGTTTTATATATTCTCCCTAGAGGCCCGACTGGCCACAAAAGTTTATAACAACAAGGAATAAATATGCTCTCTTTCGCAGAAGCCTACAAGATCGCAGCCGAAGTCCACAAGAACCAGACGGACAAGGCGGGCGGTCCTTACATTGACTTTTTGAAAAACGTTGCCGACTACCTGAAGGACAAGGGCGAGCCCGAAGAAGTACAGACCCTCGCCATCCTGCAAGACCTCACCACCGGCGGCACCAAGAAATCCGCCGAAGAAATCGTCCAGATGGGCGTTCCTGGAGACGTAGTCGACCTTATCGAAAAGATGACTTACCACAAGAACCAGGGCTGGATCGACGAATACAGCTGCAACCTCATGGCGCAGGGCGTCCCCGCCGAAGAAGCCACCTACGAGGCCCGCGAGAAGGACTTCGTCCGCTTCGTCGAAACGCTCAAGAGCAACCCGCTCGCCGCTAAGGCCAAGAGCGCCATCTTGAACGTGCTGCTGGAAGACAAATACATCAAGCGCCAGGAACGTCGCGAACTCAAGACGAAGTTCCGTCTCAAGAAGTACCAGGCCGCCATCCAGGCCCTCAGCGCATAATTCTACAGGAAAATATCCCGACCCGGCCTGCCATGAGCAAGCCGGAATGTCGCGGGTGACAACGCAGCCTCGTCTACGCGAGGCTTTTTTCATGGAAGGGAAAATGATTCGTACAAAGGAACAAATAAAAAGCGGGCTCCTCTCCTACCCCAAGGCGATCCGCCTGATATGGGCCAACAAGCTCGGCAAGTATCTTGTGCTGCCCGTTGTCCTCAACATCATCGTGGTCTTTGCGCTCATTTTTTCGGGCGTCGGAGTCGGCGACTGGATTAACGGCATCATAGAGCGCCACACCGAAAACATGAACGGCTGGATACAGGCCGCGATGGTCGATCGTCCTGATGTCGCCGATATACACGATGCTCTCCGAAAAGACCGAGACCATCCTCACCGGGAAGGAATATCCTTTCGATGCGAAGCAGACCCTGAAGGACATCTGGAGGGCGCTCCTCATCGCCCTCAGGAACACGGCGAAGCAGTTGCTGCTGACGGCGCTGTGCCTGCTCCTGAACCTCATCCCCGTCGTCGGGAGCGTCGCCTCGATTTGCCTCATCTTCATCATCAACGCCTACTACTTCGGGAGCGGCTTCATGGACTACACCTTCGAGCGCTGGCGCTATTCCGTCAAGGAAAGCTCCAAAGGGACAAGCGAACTGAAGTTCCTGGCCATCGCCAACGGGGCCGTGTACTCGCTGCCGCTGTACCTGTTCTGCGGCACGTTTATCGCGGCCTTCATCGGGGGCGTTTCGGCAGTCGCCGCGACGATTTCACAACTGGAACTGAAGGGGAAAGACTGACTCCCCTTTTATAGTCTCCCATAAAAAAATTTTATTGCCATCGATGTAGCCGAGCGGGGCGCAATTTGCTATTTTTACGCGCGTAATTTAAGAGTCCCCGTAAACCATGCGGGGCAAAACAAAAAGGAACACAACCATGGCAAATAAAGTCTATAACTTTAGCGCAGGACCGTCTGTCCTGCCCGAACAGGCACTCAAGGAAGCATCTGCTGCATGCATCGACTTCGAAAACAGCGGCATCAGCATTCTCTCCATGAGTCACCGTTCAAAGCCGATTGAAAACATGTTCGCCCAGACGGAACAGTACCTCCGTGAATTGATGGGCATCCCGGAAGACTACGACATCGTTTTCCTCGGTGGTGGCTGCTCCCTTTTGTTCTGCATGCTCCCGATGAACTTCCTCGATCAGGATGCTACGGCCGACTACGCTCTGACCGGCGTGTGGGCAAACAAGGCTTACAAGGAAGCAAAGCAGTTCGGTAACGCTCTCGCCGCTTGCGACACCAAGTCCGAAACTTACAGCCGCATCGACAAGAACCTGAAGCTCTCCGACAACGCCAGCTACCTCCACGTAACTGCCAACAACACCATCTACGGTACCGAATGGCACAACTTCCCGAAGCCGAAGTCCGGCTTCCTCATGGCTGACGTGAGCTCCGACTTCCTCGCCCGCAAGATCAACGTCTCTGACTTCGGCGTTGTGTACGGCGGCGCCCAGAAGAACATCAGCTGCGCTGGCGTGACTGTTACCATCATCAAGAAGGGCCTCCTCGGCAAGGTGAACCGCACCATCCCGACGATGCTCAACTTCCAGACCCACATCGACGCTGCGAACATGTTCAACACGCCTCCGGTATTCGCCGTGTACGTCATGAACCGCACGCTCAAGTGGCTCAAGGAATTCGGTGGCGTGGACGCTATCGAAAAGGTGAACCGCTCCAAGGCCGCCCTCCTTTACAGCGCCCTCGACAACTCCAAGGTGTTCGTCGGTACCGCTGCCAAGGAAGACCGTTCCATCATGAACGTTCCGTTTGTGTTCAACAAGGACGTGGTTGCCGCTGACAAGGCTGACGATCTCGCCAAGGAATTCCTCGAATTCGCAAAGGCTCGCGGTCTGCAGCAGCTCAAGGGTCACCGCTCCGTGGGTGGCTTCCGCGCTTCCATCTACAACGCCATGCCGGTCGAAGGCGTTCAGGCCCTCGTCGACTGCCTCGGCGACTTCGAAAAGAAAGTATTGGGCTAATAATCAGCCCAATACTTGGCCTCACGCGTAGCGGGAGGCCAATGTGCAAAGGCTAATTCAAGAGTGTCATCCTGAGCGAAATGCCGCAAGGCATGAAGTCGAAGAATCCACAATGCATTTTAAGCCTCCGCATTTGCGGAGGCTTTTTTCAACGTCATGCAAACCGTCACCCTGCCGTCATGCTGACGAAGGTCAGCATCAGATGTTCTTGTCGGGTAAAAAAAAACTGACCCTGACCTACGTCAGGGTGACTTTCTGGCTACTAGCCCTTAGGGGGGCGCAAAAAATAAAACTCCGAGATTCGTCCCGGAGTTTACTTTATATACCCTGTTGCGGGAACTACTTTCCGAGGTTTTCCTTGGGGATGCTCGTAAAGGTCAGCGAGCCCTTCGCGTGGACGCCGCCGTTCACTTTCACGATGCAATCAAAGCCGACGATGACTCCACCGCCCTTCGTCTTGTTCACGGTAATCTCGAGCTGGTCGCCCGGAATCACCGGCTTCACGAACTTGAAGCCGTCAATCTTCAGGAGCACGTAGAGATTCTTCTCGAGGTCTTCGGCAGGCTTCTCGATAACGAGGGAGCAGAGCTGCGCGCAGCTTTCCACGATAAGCACGCCCGGCATAATCGGGGTGCCCGGGAAATGCCCCATGAAGAAGGGCTCGTTCACGCTCACGTTCTTGATACCGGTAGCAGATTCGTTCGGCACGAGTTCCGTGACCTTCTCGATCATCTGGAACGGTGGACGCTGGGCAATCTTTTCGCTGATTTCAAAAATATTCATCATAGGGAGAGACCTCCGTCGAGCACGAACACCTGGCCCGTCACGTAGGCGAACTGGTCAGAAGCGAGGGCAGAAACGATGTTGGCCACTTCGTCGGCAGAACCGAAACGCTTGAGAGGAATCTTCTCGAGGTAGCCCTTGCGGGTCTCTTCGGGAATGGCCTCGATCATCTCGGTCGCGATAAAGCCGGGAGCCACCGCATTCACGCGGATGCCGAAACCGCCGAGTTCCTTCGCGAGAGTCTGCGTGAGGGAGTTCACCGCGCCCTTCGTAGCGCTGTACACCGCCTGGCCCGCAAGCGCGAACTTGGAGCTGACAGAACTCATGTTGATGATGACGCCGGACTTCTGCTTGTACATCTTCACGGCAACCTGCTGTGCGCAGTAGAAGTAGCCCTTCACGTTCAGGTCGAAGCACTTGTCGAGCGTTTCCGGATTCATCATGAGGAGGTATTCGTCACGCACGATGCCCGCATTGTTCACGAGCACGTCGATGCGACCGTACGTCTTGAAAACTTCGCGGACCATGACCTTCACCTGGGAGAGGTCGGCAACATTCGCCTTGTAGAGCATGCCGTCGCCACCTTCGCTCTTGATCTGGTCGAGAGTCTGCTGGGCAGCCTCGTCGGAACTGGAGTAGTTCACCACCACCGTGTAGCCGTCGCGGGCAAGGCGCAAGGCGCAGGCCTTGCCGATTCCCTTGGATGCACCTGTTACGAGAGCAACTTTCATAAAGCCTCCTTATTTTCCGAAGACGACTGCGCTGTAGGAGCCGCCAGCCGCAAAAGAGATAATCAAAATGTTCTTGAGGCCCGCAGCCGCAGCCTGCTTGCTGGACACGGAACCGTCGTTTGCAACAAAGTAAGCGTTATCGCTTTCGAGTTCGCCGCTCAGGAGCATCGCAGCCTCGGAGGCGGCAAGCGTGGCGGACCCCGCACGGCCTTCGCCGGTACGTTCCTTGACTTCGAACAGCGGCATAGAAGCGAGCTTGTCGCCAAACACGCGCTGGAGAGCACCCTTCTCGATATCGTCAATCTTCTTGAAGCCGTTCGCGAAACCGCAGACAGCATCGATGTCGGAAGCCTTGAGGCCTGCATCGGCCAGGGCGTCGTTGATGGCCTTGTCGAGCGCCTCGTCGGAACCCGAGAGCTTGCCGAACTTCACGTTCTTTCGGCCATGGCCGAAACCGAGCGCATAGCAGTAGACCTTCGCGCCGCGAGCCTTCGCGTATCCGTCTTCTTCGAGAAGGATAGACACGGAACCGTCGCCCACCACGCAGCCTTCGGCGTTGGCGAAGGGAGCGACCACGTCACTTGCGGCGACACCCAGCTTCTGGGCAAATTCAGTAATGACCGGGATGTTCTCGTCGGTACCCGTAGCCATCATGGCCTGTTCCTGACCGTCGTGAATGACGTTCATGGAGTAGCCGATGCTGTCGAGACCGGAGAGCGGACCCGTGGTAATCGTCACGCCGTAGCCCTTGATGCCAGAGCAAATCGAGAGGTAACCACCGGCGGCATTGTAAACCGTGTGCGGGAACTTGAATGCGGAACCATTCGCGTTGCCTTCGCGGGCAATGAGTTCCTCGAAATCGTAGGTAGAGCCGAGACCGCCTTCGCTGGTACCGACAATGATGCCGATATCCTTCGCGTTGTCTTCGGTCACCTTGAAATCAGCATCCTGCAGGGCGCGCATGCCCGAGACCGTCTGGAGCTGGCCCAGGTTGTCGAGCTTGCGGTAGAACGCCATCTTGATGCCGAGTTCCTTGTAGTCGTCGAGCGAGATGGTCGACTTCACGGAAGCGCTTTCGGGCTTCTTGCCGGCCTTGAGCGCCTCGATGTAGGCGGACTTGCTGTTGCCGAGCGGGCTCACGATACCGAGACCCGTCACCGCAATCTTCTTGTCGCGGGCAGGCTGCGCCGAGACATTCCCCGGCTGCTTGGAGAAAACGATACTCGCATTCGTACCGCCGAACGCCACGTTGTTGCTCATGACGCTCTGGAGCGGCTTCTTGCGCGGCTCGTTCTGGACGAAGTCGAGCGAACCCGCTTTTTCCTTGAGGGCGGCAGAATCTTCTGCAGAATAGTGGAGGGTCGGGAGCACGGTATCGGTCGTGAGGGCCTTGATGCTGAACACGGCCTCGATGGCACCGGCGGCACCCAGGCAGTGGCCCGTCATCACCTTGGTAGAACTCACGCTCACCGTCGGGTTTTCTTCACCGAAGAACTGCTTGAACGCAGTCATCTCGGCGTAGTCGTTCTTGCCCGTACCCGTACCGTGGGCGTTCACGTAACCGATGTCGGACTTCGCGATACCGGAATTCTTGACAGCGCGGTTCATGGCCTCCATCAGGCAGAGCGCGTCTTCGCGCGGGGCGGTAATGTGGTTTGCATCGCTCGTCACGCCGGAACCGAGCACTTCGCAGTACGTCTTCGCACCGCGCTTCTGGGCGTGTTCGTAAGATTCCACGATGACGATGCCGGCGCCTTCACCGAGCGTAATGCCGTTGCAGTGGTTGAACGGGGAGCAGCCGTTTTCGTCGAGGGCGTGGAGCGAAAGGAATCCGGAATAAGGTACAGCGGCAAAGGAGTCGGCACCGCCGGCAACCACCACGTCGGCCTTGCCCGCACGGATCAAGTCGCAAGCGAGCGCAATCGAAATCGTACCGGCCGCACAGGCGTTCGCGACGTTCGTGACGATGCCACCGGCACCGCAGGTTTCAGCTACCTGGCTTGCAATGGAGGCAATCGGCATCTTGGGGATGTCGGCGGCTTCCTTGGCGCCCTGGTGATAGTGCTCAATGGAAATGACGCCACCTACGCAGCTGCCGATAATGACGCTCACCCGTTGGTCGTCGTTAAAATTGGAAAGGCCGGCGTCGGCGAGAGCCTCGTTCGCGGCCTTTATGCACAACTTGGATACACGGTCCTTTTCTTCGGGAGCTTCGATATCGTCCAGCGTATCGCACTTGACTTCGGCAGCCAAATCGGCATAGCAGTTCTTTGTATCGACAGAGGTAGTCTTGTAAATGCCCGAGACGGACTTGAGCGCATTGTTCCAGGTTTCTTCGACATTGTTACCGACGGCACAAATTACGCCCAATCCGGTAACTACGCAACGGTTTTCTTCAAGCGTCATAAACACTCCGATAAAAACAAAAAGAGATTCCCGGTCATGGCCAAGTCCGGCAGGCGAACCACCGGCAGAAGCCCGCCATGGAATCCGGGAAAAAAAGGAACGATGCCACTATCGGCATCGTTCGGCAATAATTAAGCCTTGTGAGCTTCGATGTAAGCAGCGATAGTATCGATGGACTGGAAGTTTTCCTTGGCGACACCCGTCATGGAAACACCGAAAGTGGAGTCCACGAAAGAGATGATTTCAAGGGAATCCACAGAATCGAGACCGATTTCATCACCGAAAAGGGCAGTGTCGTACTGGAGCACGTCGCCATCAACGCCGAGGTCGGACATAAAGAAAGACTTGAGCTTGGATTTAACTTCTTCGTTATTCATTGTTTCCTCTTTTGAATAAATTTTTCGGCTGAAAGATAGTAAAAAAATACGCTTTACATCCACGAAAAAAGGCCTATTCGGATAAAAAAGCATGTTTTCGGGACAAACGGCACATACCCATTGTAAGCGGTACGTACATATTTTTTTTGAAACATGCAAATAAGTTTTGACAATCCGAGAATTTTGCTACATTTGCACGGTATTTAAAACGTTCATCTTTTTTTACAAAAAATGAACAAGGACGTAAACAACAAAGGATGACTACCATGTGGGATAAGTCTTATCTGGAAAAACTGAACGAATACAAGGCGAAATCTGTTGCCGGCGGTGGCGAAGCCCGCGTCGAAAAACAGCACTCACAGGGCAAGCTTACCGCCCGCGAACGCCTCGAAATCCTTTTTGACAAGGGCACTTTCCGCGAAATTGGCGCTCTGCGCGTTTCTACGAGCCTCGATTTGCCCGAATCCAAGCGTATTTTCGGCGACGGCGTCGTGACCGGCTACGGCAAGGTGAACGGGAAGACTGTCTATGTCGCATCCCAGGACTTTACCGTGAGCGGCGGTTCGCTCGGTTCCGCCCACGCGAAGAAGATTTGCCAGGCGATGGACCTCGCCCTCGAATCCATGTCCCCGTTCGTCTGCATCAACGACGGCGGTGGCGCCCGTATCGAAGAAGGCGTGAACTCACTCGACGGCTATAGCGGCATCTTTACCCGCAACACGCTCGCCTCCGGCATCATCCCGCAGATTTCCGTGATTCTCGGACCCTGCGCCGGCGGTGCCTGCTACTCCCCCGCCATCACCGACTTCATCTTCATGACCGAAAAGACGAGCCAGATGTTCATCACGGGCCCGGGCGTCGTGAAGGCCGTGACCGCAGAAACGGTCTCCCCCGAAGGTCTCGGCGGTGCCGGCGTGCACTCCACCAAGTCCGGCGTGTCGCACTTCGTGTGCAAGGACGACAAGGAATGCCTCGAAGCGGTTCGTAACCTGCTCAGCTACCTGCCGCAGTCCAACCTCGAAAAGCCGCCTGTCGCAGAAAAGTTCAAGGCAGTCGACAAGTCCAAGGAAATCGAAGAGATCGTCCCGGACAACTTCAAGAAGGGCTACGACGTGCGCAGCGTCATCGAGACTTTCGCCGACAAGGATAGCTTCCTCGAAATCCAGAAGGATTTCGCCCGCAACGTGGTGATCGGCTTCGCCCGCATGGACGGCAACGTCATCGGCATCGTCGCGAACCAGCCGAACTTCATCGCCGGTTCCCTCGACGTGGACGCTAGCGACAAGGCTAGCCGCTTCGTGCGCTTCTGCGACTGCTTCAACATTCCTATCCTCACGCTGGAAGACGTTCCGGGCTACATGCCGGGAACCAAGCAGGAACACAACGGCATCATCCGCCACGGCGCAAAGCTCCTGTACGCCTACGCCGAAGCGACCGTGCCGAAGGTGACGCTCATCCTCCGCAAGGCATACGGTGGCGCCTACATCGCCATGAACAGCAAGAACCTCGGCGCCGACTACGTGTTCGCGCTCCCGATTGCCCAGCTCGCCGTGATGGGTGCCGAAGGCGCCGTCGATATCCTGCACCGTAAGGAAATCGCCGCTTCCACCACTCCGCAGGAAACGCGCAAGCAGCTCATCGCCGAATACGAAGAGAAGTACCTCAACCCCTACATCGCGGCCAAGAACGGCTACATTGACGAAGTCATTTCGCCGGCCAACGTGCGCGACCGCCTCACGACCGCCTTCGACTACCTGAAGAACAAGAAGAAGGCTCGCCTCTGGAGGAAGCACGGGAACATCCCGCTGTAGTCTGTGGTTAGTGACTAATGAGAAAAGCCCTGACGCAAGTCAGGGCTTTCTTTTTCAAAGTCAGCATGACGGCAGGGGCGGCATACCAGTTCAGCATGCCAATGCCGGTCATTTACAGCGATTTCACAAAGAAAGTTCTGTTGTTCTTCAGGGTGGACACGCGGATCTGGAATACGCCCCTGGAGGGAAGCGTAAAGGAGAGCGAGCCGCTAGCATGCGCAAAGCTCTGGACCGTCTTGCCGCTGAGGTCGAAGACACGCACGTCGAAAGCGCTGCCGTTCATGTCGGAAAGCGTAACCGTCGAGCCATTCTGGAAAAGCTTGAGGCCCGTAGCCGCCAGCACAGGACGGATTACTTCAAGCGTATCCTCCGGTTCCTCCTCTTCCTCGCCTTCCATCGTCACCGGAGCCTTCTTGCTCAAGATGTAACCGAGCGCACCCACGAGCGGAGCGTTCATGTCAACGCAGACTTCGTTCACCTGCCAGTTCGAGACCGTCCCGCTGTGGCTGCCGCTGTTGAAATCACCGGCAATCAGGCCACCGAGCAACTTGTTCTTCTCGGGCGGCTGCAATCCGGAATCGACTTCACGGCCCGGATCTTCGTTGGCATAGTAACCGCGGTGGTGCGGAGACTTCGGGGCACTCGCGCCATTGCGGGTAAAGCCCACCACATAGGACTTCTTGTTGCTGTTGTCGCCAAGCAGGTAAGAGACGTTCTTCTCGATAATCTTATCGTACTTAGATTCATTGTAGAACTTCGAGACGAGCGCATAGAGGAAAGCGCCACCCGCCGGAGAACGCACGGAGAAAGATGCGCTGCCACCGGTTTCACCCATGAAGACATCGTCCTTGACCTTTTTCTTGTAGATGTTGTTCAGGAACTGTTCCGCATCGTAGAAAGAACCCGACGAAGGTGCCCACTGGAAAACGCCTTCCGCCATCACCACGGAGAGCGGGACCGCGTTGGAGTAGTTGAGACGCGTATAGCTGCCCGAAACAAACTGAAGGTCGAAATACCATTCATCCGCTTCGGTCTTGTAGGTATTGTCCTTCGTCGTACGGTAAAGTTCGAGAGCGGCAAGGAACGGACCATCCTTCCAGCGGCCGTCCCACCAGGTGGATTCGTAGAAGCCGCCGGAGGTCGTCACGCCCTTGTGCGACTTGGCGTAAGCATAGGCAGTCTTGGCCGCTTCCAGGTACTTTTTCCTGTTCGCAGAATCAGGATCAACACGAGCCATCACGGCAAGCATTGCCGAAGCCATGCCCGGAGTAAAAGCGTCGTTCGCATTGCCGGTAATAGAACGAGGCTCGCCGCCATCGCCCGAACCGAGCGTGCTCATCATGCCCGCCGTAACCCACTTCTTGTGGTCGGAATTGCCGTCACCCTTCACCGTGACAAATGCGGAACTGCTGATGGCAGCCTTCGTCCAGAAATCGGCCTCGTAGCGGAGTTCTTCGAGCAAGTCGCGCACACCGTTAGGCTTGCCGCCCTTCCGGGTGTAGTCATTGCTTTCCTTGTAGTCGGTGTAGTCACCGGTATAAAGGTCGTAAAAGCCCTCTCGGAATTCGGCATAGCTCAGCGCCAAAATGTAGGAGGCGTACCCCTGGGACTGCCCGTACATCACGTGGTCGCCGCAGTCAAACCAGCCACCGGAAACATCCTTGCCGTTGTAGCTGTCCTTCGTGAAGCTAGTCGTGTGCTTGGTGCCATCCAGAACCCAGTTGGGGCCCTGGCCGGAACGCTGAGCGCCAAAAAATCGGGTTGTCATCCATGCCGCTTCGACAAAATCGTCCTCGCTAAGGGAAGCAAAAGAGGCCATAGGGACAACACTCAGCAGCGAAACTGCGGCAACAAAACTCTTTTTAAAATTCATGAACACCTCCGTGTGTTTGCACACAATCCCACCGCGGAACAATATAAAATCTTTTATCGCGTTTGCACACGAAAAGAATATTTACATGGTAAGCGTGCCTATCAGGGTGTCATGAAGCTTGCCATTGCTGAAAATGGCCTGTTCTGCATCCACGAACTGTAGGGGGGCGCCGTCTATGCGAGTAGCCTTTCCGCCCGCTTCCTCCACCATCAAGGCTATGGCGGCTATATCCCACGGGTAGCTCATCGTCATCACAAAGCAGTCTATGCGCCCGCAGGCGGTAAAGCAGCCCTCAATTACGGCCGAACCCAGACACTTGACCCGTTCAAAGGCAACAGCCTCACGGGCAAAATTGCGCGAATTCTGCGCATTGATTTTCTCGGCATCGCCCACATTGAAGTCTCCGTTCGAGACGATGGCGTGCACGGACTCGGATTCGGAACTCACATGTATCGCCATCCCGTTCATGAAGGCACCAAGCCCGCGGGCCGCCGTATAGAGTTCCCCGAGCTTCGGCAGGTTGATCGCCGCCACCAGGGGCTTTCCCTCGAAATGGAGCGCGATGGAGATGCCCCACAGCGGAATCCCGCGGCTAAAGTTCACGGTCCCGTCCACCGGGTCGATTATCCAGCGGAACCGCGGGTCGGAACCCTCGATAATTCCCGCTTCCTCGGTACGGATGGAATGTTCCGGGAAAGCCTTGCGGATGCCTTCCACAATGAGTTTCTCGCTCGCAATGTCGGCGCGAGTCACCACATCCTTCTTGGACTTGTAATGCACCTCGCCCAGATCGTTCTGGATTTCAAGACAGAGGTCGCCCGCTTGCTTGGCAAGCGTTTCGGCGACAGACAAAAAATTTCTGGTATCAAGCATTTTGATTTTAGTTACTAGTTCCTAGTAACTCGTTTAAAAGGTTTGAACTGCGCCGTAAGCGCTTTACTCAGGGTAAGCGCAGCAGCGGAACGATATTGCCGGCGACTTGTAGAACGCCGTAGCGCCGCGGTAAGCCACCTTGCTTCCCGTGAGGAACACGACCTTGACTTCGCTCGGCACGTACACAAGCCCGTTCGCAAGCGTTTCGAGCCATTCGTCACCGCCCTTCTTATATTCGGAATAGGGCGCATAGTCCTCGCCGATGGTATTGCCCGAAGCATCCTGAACTTCGAAGAACTGCAGGCTGTCCTTAAAATCCTTCTTGGTCAAGACCTTGTAGAGCGTACGCGAGGTATCGGCTTTAAAGACGGTATCGACCTTCGCACCTTCACGGTACAGGTATACAGAATCGGTCGTATATCCGAGGCGCGTAAAGTACGGGTACGAGCGGTTCGTGCAAAGCATGAGCGATTCGCGGTCAAGCCCGCTGAACACCTTGTAGCTCGAGCCCTTCGCCACGGCCACCGTATCTTCGGACTTGCCGATGACCCATTCCTGATACTGACCGGGCAAATCCTTCACACCCGTTTTATTCGTACAGCGGTAATCGCGCTTGGAAATATCCGCCGCAGAAGCAGAGTCGTTCGTCCCGACGTTGCAGTAGCTGAACAGCGACTTGGCGGAATTCACGGACTCTTCGACAAGCACTCCGTTCGAAAGTGCCCCGCCCGAAAGGCAGACGAGTTCCCAGTCGCGTTCCTTGCAGAGGCTCACCTTGAATCCTGAAGCAGAAACAGCTTCACAAGCGGCTACAGCCTCGGAATGGAGTACATTATAGACAAATTCTCCAGAATCATTCCTGTGTTCGTAGCGTTCCATGCAGAACTTCGTGGAATCGTTCACCGATACGGGCACATAGCCTTCGGGGCATTCCAGTTCGGCAGCGAGTACACCCGGAGACACATAAATGGTATCGATCAAGGCGGCAGAATAATAGCCGGACTTGTCCCTTGCACGGATACGCAGAATAATGGTATCACCCGGAGAAACCCAACGGATGGTATCCGTCACAAAAAGAGCCTGTGCGGTTCCATTTTTATTCACGGTCCTTGTCGATACCATCATCGTATCTTTTTCGAGCTGGAACTTCTGTCCGTACCGAGCGGAATCCCCTATGACATAATCAAACTTTTTCCATTCCTTCGCAATTACGTCATAATGTTCAATCACGTAGGTCGCGACGGTATCGTAACACAAAATAAACTTGCACGTATCCGGAATGACGACCACCGTATCGGACTCAATTGGATGGTCGACCACAAAGGGGTCCACGCTCATATTCCAAAAGATGCGAAGCCTGTTGTTGCTGTCGAGGCGAGCCTTTCCCGGGAACAGCGTGTCTTCGATAACGTAAAGCTTCGTGGGCATAACAGGCGCGACAGAATCAGTCGTATCGAAACGTTTGTTGTTCTTCGGTTCCGAAAGGCACTCGGTACATGACTGGTTACCGACGGCATCCCAGGCAGCAATGCCAATCGTGTACACCGACATCGGACGCAAGCCACGAATAGTCATGCTGTAGCGGTTCAGGGAATCGTTATCGAAATCGAATCCCTTGCCGTCGAGCACGGCAAGGCGCAGAACGTTCTTCTTCTTTTCGCCCCGCGACACAGAATCGACCCACACGGAATCCTTGGTCGACCTTATACGGGCATGGCGTTGATAATACTTTTTACCCGTAGAATCAACACCTTCCGGCGTAGTCAGAATGACCTTGATATCGCTCAGGTCTTCCTCGCTGTCTTCCGCATAGATGACGACATTGTAGCCGAAAATAATTCCGGAAAGTTCGGCGGGCTTGTAGAAATCAGTCTGGTCAGTGGAGCGGTGCCATTCAAACTGGGCCCCGTCAGTCCACGTGACAGGATCAGGAACGTTCACGCTCGAAGGCAGCAGGTCGTCCTTAAAATGCAAGAAGACGCGCTGAACCGCACCCGGATCTCCGTTATCGGAGTATTCGCAGAAGAAAGCGACCTGAAGGCTGTCGTAATCCTTGTCGAGGAACTCCTTGACTTCCTTTGTAAGGTCGACAGTGTCAGCCAGCCTGGAACCATTCTCATCGTACTCAAGGCACATCGTCGAATTGTCTATCTGCTTCGAAGAAACAGCCTTCGACGTATCGTCGACCACGGTAGTATCGAGCCACACGCGGATGCAGGCCAGGTCGTCTTTCTTGATAGGCAAACTGAAACGCACGCGATAACAGGCCGAAGTATCGTTCTCATCGGCACAGCCGCGAATGACACTCAATTCCATGACCTCGCGGTTGAACAAAAACTCAGTACCTTCTTCGTCATCGGCGCAAGACGCAAACAAGGCTATCAGCGCCGGAAGAAAAAGCCATTTTGTCAAAAACTTAAACATCATACACAATGTAGAAAATTTTTTTTGTCCAAAGTATTGCTTTATCCCCTAATAATTATAGATTATAGGGAAAAAGGAGGATGTTCATGGACAAGATTCTTTCTATCGTTTTTTTAACCGCCGCGTTCTGCCTAATAGGCTGTGACGGAGGCGGCACACAGAAAGCCTGCGTAAATCCCGCATATTGCTACAAAACAACAGATGCTCCCAATAAAAGGAAATGCGACCTAGACAAGGCCGTCGCAGAACAAAAAGCCAAGGAAGCCGATTCCCTCGGCATCCTCAGCACTCCCCTGTACGAAGATTGCTGGGACTTCTAAACGCACATAAAACTTACGCAAAAGGCCCGTCCGCATGGACAGGCTTTTTTCGTCATTCCTTTTTGACCTTAGTCCATCACGCAGCGGACCGGTAATGTCACGTACTTTGGTTTAAAATGCACAGTACCGTTATCACCATAAGAAGAAAAACTCATTGTTACAGCTGATGATCTTGCGTTATCCCAAGCATCGTTACTTTCGTATTGTGTCGATGTCCAGAAATAAGCATACTGTGCCGCCTCTACACATTTTTTACCGCGATAGCACATCCCGGAAGGAAGCACGTTGAAGCCGTATTTATCCTCGCCATTCTTTTTGTCCCAACCGCAGGTGGATTTCAGCGCAAATCCTGCTGCATCGAAGTAAGTCGTATTAGACTCATCGGCAGTTGAATCAACCGCTAACAGCAAATTTACAACTTCCCGCCGGCTTGGCAAATGCCAACCCTTCGGGCAAACGCCACGGACTTGGCCCGAAGCTTTACAGTAGTTTTTGTCATTGGCATATATTCCAGCGCAATCATAATAACCGCAATAGGAGCCATCACCTCCAAAGACTTCGGCACTATCCATCGCCGCGCTCCACATATACAAACGGCCCCATATTTCGCAATTTTTCGAAGCATTGTTATAGCAGAAACTCGAAGAATCCAAGCCCGGATAATCATCACGGGCTCCCTTATGAGTCCAGTTCAAATAGGCGTAGTTCAGGTTTTCGGCCATCCAAACCTGGTCGCCAATCTTTACCGTCTTGTAGACCTTGTTGTCGCGAAGGTCGGTGAGCGTATTGGCGGTAGCGTCGTACTTGCTGTCCGCATTCTTGTCCGCAGGAGGCCATGCGACAGAAATCTCGCCCGGTTCGACCAACACGGAATCCTTGGTGCAAGACGTTGTCTTGTTCTTGTTCCCGTTGCCGTCCTTGCAGGTCGACTTGGCAGCGCTAAACGCCATCTCGACGCCGGTTTCGGATTCCATGTTGTACATGGAGTAGGTCTTGGATTCGGTCGTGCCGTCGGCGTTCTTGATAGTGATAATCAAATCCTTGCCATTGGCCTTGTAGATGTATTCCGCATCATCGCCAAACGCATCTTCGCGGATAAAGTGCCATGTGCTCACGTCGGTCTTGACCATCGCATCGCAGGCACCCACCTCTTCGCAGGTTTCCTTCACCTCGTAAGTGGGTTCGCCGGGCTCCTTCTTGGTGGTATCTGCCTCTTCGGGGATAATGACCGCACAAACATCTTCGCTGGAGCTACTTTCGTCCTCGGCGGCAGAACTGCTGGAATTGGAGCCGGACGATCCACCGTCACCCTTGCTGGAACTTGAGTCATCCTTGACGGAAGAACTTGAACCTTCCCTGACGGAGGAACTCGATCCGTCCCCACCATCCACCTCGGACGAGAGATTTTCGTCACCACCCCTCGGGGCAAAACTGCTGTCGTCATCGCCGCAGGCGGAAAGTCCAAAGGCAAGCGCACCGCCAACAAAAGCCGCACACACAAGATTCCTATAATTTTTCATAAAGTTTTCTCCTTCTATTAAAAATCCCTCCCGGATCGAGTCCGGGACAGGATTACAAGCCGGGGATGACATTTGGCGGATTAGTCGCCCGTACGGTAGTTCGGGGCTTCCTTCGTAATCGTCACGTCGTGCGGGTGAGATTCGCGGAGGCCTGCGCCCGTGATACGGACAAACGTAGCCTTCTTGTAGAGTTCTTCGAGGTTTGCAGCACCGGCATAACCCATAGCAGAATGGATACCGCCAATCAGCTGGTAAACGGTGTCGCGGAGCGGTCCCTTGTACGGAACACGGCCTTCGATGCCTTCCGGAACGAACTTACGCGGTTCCTGGACGCCACCCTGGAAGTAACGGTCAGCAGAGCCAGCCTTCATGGCACCGAGAGAACCCATGCCGCGGTAGCTCTTGTAGCTACGGCCATCGGCGAGAATCACTTCGCCCGGAGCTTCTTCGGTACCGGCAAACAGGGAGCCCACCATCACGGCATGACCACCGGCGGCGAGAGCCTTCACGATGTCGCCAGAGAACTTGAGGCCACCGTCGGCGATAATCTTCACGCCCACCTTGCGAGCCATCTTGCCGCATTCCACCACAGCGGAGAACTGCGGGTAACCCACACCGGCCACGATACGGGTCGTGCAGATGGAACCCGGACCGATACCCACCTTGACGATGTTGGCACCGCACTTGGCGAGTTCTTCCACAGCTTCCGGCGTGCAAACGTTACCGGCGCAAATCGTGAGCTTCGGGTATTTCTTACGAACGGTCTTCACCATGTTGCGCACACCGATGTGGTGGCCGTGAGCCGTATCGATAATCAACAGGTCCACACCGGCATCCACGAGGGCAGCCACGCGTTCGAGCGTATTGGCAGACGTGCTCACAGCGGCACCCACGAGCAGCTGGCCGTTCTTGTCGAGGCTAGCGTTCGGGTTGTTTTCGCGCTTCAGAATGTCGGTCATCGTGATGAGGCCCTTCAGGGCACCGGAAGCATCCACCAGCGGGAGCTTTTCGATACGCTTTTCGGCCAAAATTTCCTTAGCCTTGGCAAGGCTCACCTTCGGGCTCGCCGTCACCGGATTCTTGGTCATCACGGAACGGATCTTCACGTTCATGTCGCTAACGGTGCGGAGGTCGCGGCTCGTGAGCATGCCGACGAGCTTGCCCTTCGAGAGGATCGGGAAACCGCTCACCTTGTTGCGGGCGCGGAGTTCAAATGCTGCAGACACAGGTTCATCGGCATCGAGGGTCACCGGATTGGTGACGATACCGGACTGCCACCGCTTGACCTTGCGGACTTCTTCGGCCTGGTCTTCGACGCTCATGTTCTTGTGGATGATACCGATACCACCCTGCAGAGCCAAAGAAATGGCGAGAGGAGCCGTCGTCACAGTGTCCATGGCGGCACTGATAATAGGAATGTTAAGCTTAATATTCGGGGCGAGCTGGGTGCTCACGTCGGTCTGGGCCGGCAAAACGGAGGATTCAGCGGGAACGAGCAGGACATCATCAAATGTCAGAGCTTCAGGCAAAAGTTTCATAAAGTACCTCTTTTGCGTGGTAAATATAGCAAATAGAGTTACTAGTCAGTAGTTACTAGTTACTAGAAAAGCAGAAAAAAACTGTTTTTTCCTAAATGTAATACCCGATAAGGGCTCCGGTCACGGCGCAAATCAGCACGACCGCCGGGATTATCGGGCGGCGCATAGATTTTGCACCGAGAAAGCATACCAGAGCACCCTTGGTAAGCGTGTTCGCGAGGCTTGCAAACAGGAGTGCAAGCACAAGTTCACGCACGCCGAGGCCCGATTTCAGATTCATGTCGATGACGGAGAATGCGACCGCATCCATCTCGGCGGCACCGCCCAAGAAGCTGCACGCAAGGAGCGCCCCCGAGCCCAGGTAAACGCGCGCCGCATTCGCGACAAACATTACGCCCGTGAACACCGCGCCGAACTTGATGGCGGGCAGGAGCTTGAAGGGGTTCGTGAAGTCCGCGGATTTCTGCCGGTGGTCGCCAAACTCCCTCAACTTCAGGAACAGCGCATAACCGAGCGCCGGCACGACCGGAAGCAGGAGCGGCAACAGCAGGGGTTTCGCAAGAGCTCCGCTCAAGAAAATGCAGATAAGATAAAGGCGCACATACATCACCGCCCAGCTGAGCACAATCCCGAGCGTAAAGTCCGAGGCGTAGTCTTCGTTCTCACGGCTGCGGCCCGCCAGGTTCAGCGTGAGGGCGGTACTGCTCGCAAGCCCGCCCAAAAGGCCGGTAAGCCAGATTCCCTTGCCCGGCCCCACAAGCTTGATCAGCACGTAGCCCACAAAGCCGATGCCCGAAATGAACACCACGAAAAGCCATATCGTGTGCGGGTTCAAGACTTCCAGCCCAGGCGGGCCATAAACCTGGTTCGGCAAGAAGGGCAATATCAATGCGGAAATAACCGCGAACTTCACCGTCGCGAGAATGTCTTCCTTCGAAAGTTTCTGCGCAAAGGCATGCAGTTGTTCCTTAGCCGAAAGCACCCAGAGCATCACCACCACCACCACGCACGATTCCAAAAGCCGGCCATACATCGAAAGCGCTCCAAGCAGGTAAACCACAAGCACCGCGATGCTCGTCGTGATACCGTCGTTACCGACAACGGGACTGCCATCCTGAGACCTATGACCGATTGCAAAGGAAATATGCGAAGCCACCAGCAGCAGTCCAATGACAATGAAGCCCGTCACGAAGGGGGCGACTCCGCCCATCTGGTCCGAAAGCAACGCCGTCATGGCACCGGCAAGGCCCACAAGCGTAAACGATCGAACACCGGCCGGATGCCTATCCTTCTGGTCGGAATACGTGTGCTCGCGCTGCATGCCTATGATAAGGCCAATGCCTATCGCAGCCGCAAGTCTGTAGAAAACATTCAATTCCAGCATGGTTTTAATCTATACAAAAAAGAATTCCCCGACAAAATGCGGGGAAATAAATTCATCAAAAGATATTCCAACTTGTATCAAGAAACATCAATCTTCAACCATCAATCTTCAACCATCAATCTTCAACCATTAATCATCAATTATCCATCATCAATCATCAATTATCAATTAATCCCGTTCCCAGACTTCGAACACCGTCGGGAAGTCGTTCTTCTCGTCGGCTTCAAAGCGTTCTTCGCTCACCTTGCGCCAACCCTCGCCCCATTCCGGGAAGAACACGTCGCCATCCACATCGGATTCTACGCGGGTCACGTACATCTTCTTCACCAGAGGCATCGCCTCGCGGTACACGGCGGCACCGCCAATGATGAAGCATTCATTCTCGCCGGCGGTCTGCGCGCTTTCAATCGCCTGCGCAAGCGAATTACACACGATGCAACCCGGCGCCTCGAAGGCCGCATTCCGCGTAAGCACGTAATTCGTGCGGTTCGGGAGCGGACGTCCGATATCGTCGTAGTTCTTGCGCCCGAGGATTATGGAATGCCCGGTAGTGATGGCCTTGAAACGCTTGAGGTCGGCAGACAGGTGCCACGGCAGATGCCCGTCGCGGCCGATGACGTTGTTTTTTGAAATTGCGACTATTGCAGAAATGAGCATTGTGTATCCTTCAAAAATCAAACAAGAACCGTATGGATCCCCGACCGCGCTACGCTTGGTCGAGGATGACGGCATTCATTATACCGCAATCGGGGCCTTGATGGTCGGCCACGGGTCGTAATCCACGAGTTCGAAGTCTTCGAACTTGAACTCGAACAGGTCCTTGATTTCGGGATTGAGCTTCATGGTCGGGAGCTTGCGCGGCGTACGCGTGAGCTGCTCCTTCGCCTGCTCGAAGTGGTTGGAATACAGGTGCGTATCGCCCAGCGTGTGGATGAACTCGCCCGGTTCGTAATCGCACACCTGCGCGAGCATGAGCGTCAAAAGCGCGTAAGAAGCAATATTGAACGGCACCCCGAGGAACGTATCGGCACTGCGCTGGTACAGCTGGCAGCTGAGTTTGCGTTTGCCGGACTTCCCCACCCCGCCCACGTAGAACTGGAACAGGCAGTGACAAGGCGGCAGTGCCATCTTGTCGACTTCGGAAACGTTCCAAGCGCACACGAGGTGCCTGCGGGAATCGGGATTGTTCTTGAGGCTGTTGATCAAATTCTGAATCTGGTCGATGTGGCCGCCGTCGGGAGTCGGCCAGCTGCGCCACTGGTGACCATAAACCGGGCCCAAATCGCCGTTCTCGTCGGCCCATTCGTCCCAGATGGTGACCTTGTTGTCGTGCAAATACTTGATGTTCGTGTCACCCTTCAAGAACCACAGCAGCTCATGGATAATCGAGCGCAAATGAAGTTTCTTTGTGGTGAGGCAAGGGAACCCCTGCGACAGGTCGTAACGGCACTGGCGGCCAAAGACGCTGCGCGTCCCCGTTCCCGTACGGTCGGAGCGGTCCACGCCGTTTTCAAGAATATCGCGAAGTAAGTCTAAGTATTGCTGCATATGAGTAATTTAATAAAATAGCATAAAGAATGATGCTGACCCTGACCTGCGTCAGGGTGACAAAGCGGGTTTAATCAGCAAACAGTTCCACCCGTTTGTATTGTTTAACCGCCTTGTCTTCGGCGACGGCCTTTTCGCGCAAAAGCATGTTCAACGCCTGCAAAATCAGGTCCTGCGTGTGCTTGGGGACGGGCTTCTTGCCAAGGCGAGCCTTCTGCACCATCTTGTGGTTCAAGTTTGCGGGAAGTTTCTCGACCAGGTCGTGATTCGACGCCCCGAGGGTCTGCAAAATTTCGTCAAGTTTTGTCATAGCCAGTAATCAGTCTTTAGTTATTGGTTCGTATTCAAATATAAAAATCCCCGCCCCGGAGGGCAGGGATTTGAATTCCAGCTTAAGCCAGGACTACGGTGTGTATTCAGATTCGCACTTGGTGCCGTCGTTCTCCGGCGTAGCGAAGTGCATCTCAATACGGCGGTTCATTTCGCGGCCGTCTTCCGTGCTGTTGTCATCGACCGGGCAGCTTGCGCCGAGACCGATGGCCTTGACACGGCTCTTCTTCACGCCGAACTTGACGAGGGTCTTCATGACTTCCTGAGCACGCTTTTCAGAGAGCTTCTGGTTCGTCTTGTCCTTACCCTTGTTGTCGGTGTGGCCCTGGATCACGATGTTCAGTTCCTTGTAGCTATCGTCTTCGTTCAACTTCTTGGCAACAGCCTTGAGGATATTCTTCGCATTGGATTCGAGGGTAGCCTTACCCGGCTTGAAGGTCACGCCAGTGAGCTTTTCGACAGCCTTCTTCGGACAGCCGTGGCCGTCGTCACCCGCAACATCCGGGCAGCGGTCGAGGCCAGTGCAGACATCCTTGAACTGTTCGAGGAGCTTCTTGGTGGACACCCATTCAGAGCAGACGCCATCCTTATCGGCATCCGGATCGTCGTCCATCGGGCAGCCCTTGTTCCATTCAGGACCAGCTTCGTCCGGGCAACGGTCCGTACCCTTACATACATCCTTGAACTGGTCGAACATCTTCTGCTTGCCTACCCAGGCGTCGCAGAGTCCGTCGCCGTCACCATCCGG
>CACXXH010000059.1 GCA_902771595.1 Fibrobacter succinogenes
GGCAATCAGGTTTGGATGGCGGAGAACCTCTATTTCAAAACGGATAGCAGTTGGTGCTTTAAAGACGAGGAGTCGAACTGCCAGAAATACGGAAGGCTTTATTCGTGGAATGCGGCAAGAAGTGCATGCCCCACCGATTGGCACCTTCCCAGCAAGGCTGAATTCGAGACCTTGCTTAAGGCCGTGGGCGGAACACAGGATAAGGAAAATGAAAAAAAATGGATGGGAGCAGGCTCCAAACTCAAGTCCACTAGCGGTTGGGAAAGCAATGCGAAAGGCTTGGCCTTTGGCTTGGCCTTAGCGATGCCTGCACACATCAAGTCCAAAGATGGATTGAAAAACTTGAGTGACTTGAGTATAAGCAGCAACGGAACGGATGATTATTCCTTTACTGCGTTGCCTGCGGGCATCAAGGAAGTGGATTACAACTACGAAGGCTTCTATGCGGAGTTCTGGAGCTCTACTGAGGTCAATAGCGAGTTCGCCAATAACGCTGAAGCGTACAAATTGCTCTTGGTCAGCCCCACTAAGACTGCGGTCCTGAACGGAACCTTCAAGGAATTCGGGTTGTCTGTCCGTTGCGTCAGGGACTAACTTTAGGAGGAAATATGCGTTCCCTTTGGCTTGGAATTCTTGCGTGTGCGGCGATGTTTGTCGCCTGCGGTGACGACAACAGCGATTTTGCGACCCGGCCTTCGGACGATTCGTCTTCGAGCGTATGCAAGGACTGTGATGATGGCTCTTCGTCCAGTGCTAAATCCAGCAGCAGTCCGGTGAAATCCTCTTCCAGCATCAAGTCCAGCAGCAGTTCTGCGAAGTCTTCTTCTAGTTCGGTGACTTTGGCGATTCCATGTAAGACCGATAGTACGGATACTTGCGAATATGGCGAGTTGGTTGACGATCGAGACGGACAGATTTACAAGACTGTTAAGATTGGCGACCAGGTATGGATGGCAGAGAACCTGAACTATGCTTATTTGCAACCCACAGATGAACTAGATTCAAGTAGTTTCTGCTACAATGATTCTGCCGAATATTGCGAAAAATATGGTCGCCTGTATCTGTGGAGCGCTGCGATGGATAGCGTGGGTACATGGAGTTCAAACGGCAAGGGGTGTGGCTACGATGTGGCTTGTTCGCCGACGTACCCTGTGCGCGGTGTTTGCCCCGAGGGCTGGCACCTGCCCGATACGACAGAATGGAGGACTTTGCTCACCGCAGTCGGTGGCTATTTGAGTGCCGGCACAAAACTCAAGACAGCTTCTGGCTGGCTTAGTGACGATCTTGGTACGGATAATTTTGGGTTCTCTGCGCTCGGTGTTGGTTCCGGCGCCCGAATAGATTACGGCTACGAGGGTTCCCTTGCGTACTTTCATAGTTCTGTTGAGTGTGATGACGACATCGAACAAAATAAGGCCTATAAAAATGATTTCGCATATGAGGTGATTTTGACGCCCTTCGAAACAGCACTTCTTGAAAAGGAAGTTGAGTTTGAGGGGTTCTCTGTCCGTTGCGTGAAGGATTAAGTTTCTATGAATCGTTCTTTTGCCTTTTTTGCTTTGCTTGCGTTGTCATTCGCGACGGACGCTCTTTGCGGCATCTTGACTGATTCTCGTGATGGTCAAACTTACAGGACGGTGAAAATCGGCAATCAGGTTTGGATGGCGGAGAACTTGAACTACGAGACAGCAAATTCCTACTGCTACAAGGATAGCGTGTCCAACTGCACCAAGTACGGTCGCCTTTACACTTGGGCTGCTGCGAAAACCGCTTGTCCGAGCGGCTGGCATTTGCCGACAGAGGTCGAATTTAAAGAGCTAGTTGCTACTGTTGGCGGTTCTAGTACAGCAGGCAAGATGCTCAAGTCCACTAGCGGCTGGGATGACGATGAAGGGGAAAGCGGCAATGGTACGGATGCCTACTTGTTCACGGCGTTGCCTGCTGGCGACAGGTCCGACAACGGAGGGATTTACCGTGATGAGGGCCTTTATGCGTTCTTCTGGGGTTCTACTGATGATGGTATCGCGTACAGTATGAACTTGCACTACCACGACGACATTGCAGGCCTGGGTTACGGCCACAAGGACACCGGACACTCTGTCCGTTGTATCAAAGGTTTAGAGGTGAAAAAGAGAACGACGCTCGTAGGGATTTATATATCATTCTGGCAATGTATATTGTGGTGTCTAAAATACCTTTTTTGACCAAATAGGCTAAAGTAAATTGGCCCTCGGTTCAAAGCCGGGGGCGTTTTGCTATGGTTGCAAAATGGTTGCTTTATTTGAGGAATATATTCTTGAAATCGTCCTTCATGGATACTAGGGTCCATCCATATTGCTCGATCTTTTGAGCCCAGTCTTCGGATGTGTTATATTTGTATTCTCTTTTATCATCATCGTGCCAGATGAGAATTGCCTTGTGTTTTGCAGAACTATCGCCCATGGCCATGTTGAGCATGGAGAAATCTCCGTCGGTGTTGCCGCCGCTGAAAATGGGCGGCTTGCCGATATGCCTGTAGATGTTTATGACCTTCTGCATCTTGATGCTGGTGATAAGCGTGTCTCCTTTGCGGGCGACCTGGTCTCTGATTTGGAAAATGTAGTTTGGATTGTTTGTGGAATCTCTGACGGCATCGAGCACCCAGTCAGAACCGATGAGGTTTATCCTGTCCAGCTGGAGGCCGTATTCGGGATATTTTTCCTTGAGGGCCTTTATGCAGCCCCAGAGACCGGTCCTGTCGGCACCCGACACGACGAACACCTTGAATCCGTACTTCTGGAGTTCGCGGAACAGTTCCAGCATGGGCTTGTAGAACATGTCGACATACCGATGTCCGCGGAATCTAATCGAGTCCTTGACGTCCGTCAACATGAACCGGTAGGCAATTTCGGCGATGCTGTCTTCTGGGAGTTTGTCGAATGCTCTCATTTTCAGGTCGTCGAGCGTCTTGTAATCGCCTTCTTGCATGCCTCCGGCGGACTCGACTCGACTTAAAAAGCTATCCAGCTCTTGGTTCAGCGAGATGCTGTCCGGCATGTTTTTGTGGATATGGTATTCCAGGATGAGGACATCCATTGCAAACGGCTGTTCCAGAAGGAAGGTGCCGTCCATGTCGAATGTCGCAATCCTGTCTTCGGGAGGAACGAACTTGCCCGATATAGAATCCGTTATTGTTTGCAGGTAGCTCTGGATTTCGTTTGCTTTATCCTTTTGCCATGATGGCAAATCTACAACCACATTTGTATCGTGTGGTGTATCGTTTTTGGGGGTGCAGGTCAGGTGGTGCCCTGCGATGCAGCCAACCCCGATTAAGACTGCGGCCGCAATTACGTTTGTTATGATTTTTTTCATGGTTAGTTCTCCTTGGTGCAGGGGGTGGAAACGAAGCGCGCGATGTAGTTTGCCTGCTGGTCGAGATTCATCGAGATGAACGGGGCCTGCCATCCGCCTACGCGGACGACAATGTCGCGGTATTTGGGCAGTTCATCCCTGGCAATCGCCTTTTGGGTCTCGTTGCCGTAGAGCAGGTCCTTGGAGAGGTCGTACATGCGCTGGAATACTTTGATGTCACCCAGGGCGAGTGTCATCATGCAGCCGTTATTGCTGATGAATGCGTCGATAATCGACTGGACGTCGGTGTAATCGACTCCGCTTTCGTTGATGCAGAGGTCGGTGATGGCGCCTGCCGACATCTTGTTCATGGGCAACTGGGAGAGCGTCTTGAATACGTTCCCAATCCCGTTCTTGATGGAGCCCGGGGCCGGAGAGAAGTTTGCGATCAGCGGATCGTTCAGGCCGCGGTTTGCCGTAGCGACAACCCCGAGTCCCTGCTGCGGGTAGCCTTCGAAGGTGCCGCAACCGGCGGTGAATCTCAGGCAGAAATCGTTGCCGAACTTTCTCTTGAAGCAACTTCCGCTGTAGCCGGCAATTTGCCTCAGTCGCCTGATGAGGTTGACGTTTTCCGGAGATTCGTCCTTGAGCGAGTTCAGGAATACCTTCTCGGAGAATTCCTTCGACTTGTCCACGATTTCAACCAGGGAATTCAGGACGAAGTTGCCGATTTCCTTGATTTCATCGGAAGCGTCGCCGAACTTGGCGCAGTTGTAGTCGAAATTGTTCTTGATTTGGTTCCAAAGAACCTGACGCTGGAAATCGGCCTCCAGCGGAACCTTGAAGTTGTGGACCATGGCCGTCTTGACTTCTTCGATGTCGTACATCTGCTTTTCGAAAACGAACTTCTTGAATGCGGCGATGATGTTGATGGTATCGGGAACGCCGGTCAAGATGACGCCCGCGATGTTCATCCCGGTGCCGCCCCACGACTTGTCGCGCCCGCGTTCCATGCATTGGCCGAGTACGGCGGAGAACAGCGGGGAAGGCGTGACGAATTCATCCATGGTGTAACAGTCGTACATGGTGAAAACAGCCTGGTCGATGAAGAACTGCATGTACTTCTTGAAGCTTTCCTTGAATTCTTTGTAGGTGTGGACCTGCGGGGAACGGAAGCTCACCTTGCTCCCGCGGAGCATGCCGTCGTTTGTATCCAGGACGGCGCCCTGGTTGATAGCGCACTGGAACATGTTGAGACAACTGATCATCTGGAAAGTCCAATCGCATTCACCGTTCAGGATGGGTTCCCAGCAACCGTCGACGCAGTAGTCGTTGGCGAGTTTCTCGGCCTTTTTGCGCCCTTCGTCGGTGGTCTCGTATTTGTCCAGAACTTCGTGGATGGCGGGGACGAGGGCGTTGTCGTTCAATATGCCGGGCAAGTTTTTGGTCTGGTGTAGGCATTTCGCGACGGATTCACGCAAATCCGCCGAAGAGTAGTCGCCCATTCGCACGTAGATACCCGGGGTGGAAAGGTTTACGTTTGCATATGCGTTGAGAATGATATGGGTCATGTCGTTCTCGGCATCATTGCCGTCGGGAGTGAGACCACCGATGATGATGTTCTGCAGGAAGTTGTTGACGCCCGCGCGCTGGTCCAGATAGTAGGGGTGTACGCCGAGAGCGGCATTGTTGTCCATGTGGTCCTGTTCCACCAGAAATTCTGTAGTGAGGTTCAGGCGGCCAGCGCACTTGATGATGAAGCATTCGAAAAGTTCGGTCGCTTTCGCCCTGAAAGCCTGCTTGTTTGGGGCTTTATCGAACTCCTCTTTGTAAAAGCTATACAGGGACTGGTCCAGGCGCCCGAGGGAAATCAGGTTCATGCTAGCATGCATGGCGAGGTGGAAAAAGTAGACGCACTGGAGCGCTTCATAGAACGTAGTCGGCTTATCAATTGAGAGCTTGTTGCAGATGGCGGCGATTTTCTTGAGCTCGTTCTGCCTGATTTTGATGTCAGTTCTTTTACTTTCGTATTCAGCGAGTTTTGCAAAATTATCCATGTAGTTGATAACAGCGTCGCAGCTTATCTTTACACTATTGTAAAATTCGCGCTTTGAAACGAGTTCGTTGTGCCTCGTGAGCATCGGTGTGTTTTCGGAATTCTGCATGATGGAAATGGTTTCCATCCTGTCGATATTCTTGTAGAAATCGGGATTCTCTTTTTTGAATGAATCGATTTCTTTTTCATACTGTTCGGTTTTTTCTCGCGCTTCTTCCCTGATTTCCCAGATACCCTTGGAAAGGAGCTTCTCGTAATTGACGGTGTTGTGCCCGAGGATGGCTAGTTCCGTCTTGTTGGTGTAGGAGGCGGCGCGCTTTTCCTCTTCGCTCAGGTAGTTCGGGAAAACTTTCCCTAGCCCGTTGGATGCCATGGGCATGACGCCGACAATGAGTTCCCCGTCTTCGATTTCGTACGTGTGCGTGCGCTTGCTGACTTCGGGGTCGGTCATGCTGCGGAGCATGATGTCGATGGCGATGGCCTTGCGTTCGATGACGGGACGTTTGAAATATTCCTTGTCGTTTGTGAAGCCATAGTCCTCAAAAACTTTTTCCTTCGATTTCTTGAAATCCTCTTCGCAGAACCATTCGTCGGAGCGGTTTGTCAAAGCCCTTTCCTTTAGATTGTCAAGCAGTTTTTTAACACGATTGGTGGAGGGAATAAATTCAGTCATGGTTACTCCTTATTTTTTGACTGTGATGTGTCTTGATTCGAAAAAATCGCAGGCTTTTTGGAATTGCCTGTCGGTAGGAATGCTGGAAGCCTGCTCCAGTTTGCATGGAATGCCCGAGAGCGTATAGAACAGCTCCATATTCGGGTTGCAGCGCATGATTTCTACTTCCGTTATGCCGGTCGCTTCCATGATGGAGGCGAAACGTTTCAGGTGGGTGTCCTCCGTAGTCCTGGAGGCGATTAGCGGGTAGCGGGCATAAATCTTTTGACAGTGCCCTGCGACAATCCTTATATTCCGGATGATGGTTTCGTCGTTCCTGAAATTCGCTAGCCCGAAACTCGTGTCGCGAAGGCCCGCAAGCCAGAAATCTACGCAGTCCTTTACCGATTCGTATGCCTGCGGCGGAAGCGTGAACGAGGATTCGACGCAGGTGGATATGCCGTCCCGCTTGCATAGCAGGAGCAATTCACGGACATCTTCCTTTTGGAGGAGCGCTTCTCCGCCGCTCAGGGTAATGCCGCCGTTCCTCTTGAACATATCGAGTTGCGGCTTGATTTTTGAATAGAGCTCTTCCACCGGAATTTCGGTTGTAGGGAGGCTCAGGGCGCCGTCCATGGAGTTCGCGATGGAATTGGGACAGGCTGTAATACATTTGCCGCACTTTGTGCATTTGGAACGGTCAATGAAGTGTTTTCTGTTCTCTATGCGGTGGACTCCTTGGGGGCAAGCCTTGACACACTGGCCGCAGAGTGTACATTTTTTTTCCAAAAAAAGAAGCGGGGAACTTTTCATGTCCCAGGAGTGCGGGGAGTGGCACCAGGGACACCTCAGGTGGCAACCTTGCAGGTACAAAACGACCCTGTTTCCGGGGCCGTCCACCTTTGTGTGCCATCCGATATTGAATAAACGAATCATCTGGATTGTTACTTTGGTCTTATTGGTTTGTAGCAAAGGTATATTTCGGGAGTATTAATTTCCAATAACCCGAATGGATTAACCATGGACGGGAGGGGATGGTACGCTCACAAAATTGGCGTTTTTGCGGGTTATTCGGGAGCCGAGACGCCATTCATGCTTGGTCTCGGGGATTTATAATCTATCTTTGGCTTAAATAAATGATACGAGGTTTTATGCAGTCTTGGACTGAAATCAAGAAGATAGAGAACCCTACCGAGGAACAGCAGCTCGAAGCGGTAAAGTTGAACTGGTACGCCATCAGCCTCATCGAGAACCCGACGGCTGCTGTGCAGAAGGCGGCCTTCGCGCAGAACGTGCAGGCGATTCTCTACGTGAAGAACGGCCTTTGCGAAGATTTGAAGGCTTCGCTCAACTCTTTGGACGAGGCGGCCCTTCTCGATGCCATGAATGGCGATCCGAACATTCTCAAGTTTGTTACAAATCCGGACCTGTTGAAGGCGGCGGTACGTGCCGACTGGAAGATTGTAAAAAAGATTGACAACGCCGGCGAAGACCTGTGGGCCGAAGCCATCCGCGCAAGCGCCGATGCTATCAAGTTCGTGCCGTTCATGGGCGAAAAGATTCAGGCGGCGCTCGTGGAACGCGATTGGCATGCCTTGCAAGATATCGTGCGCCCGTCTGCGGCCATCGTGGTTGCGGCCGTGAAGCAGGACTTCCATGCCTTCGAGTTCGTGAGCATCAAGGACCGTACGGAACCGGTGCAGATTGCCGCCGTGCGTGCGGACTGGCGTTGCATCCAGTACCTGCAGCGTGCGTCCGAGAAGGTGCAGATGGAGGCGGTTCGCCAGACTAAGGATGCGTTCGCCTTCATCAAGAACCCGAGCGAAGCGGTGAAGGAATTCTGCAAGTAGATAGCGCAGGAACGATGCGATGGAATATTCGAACCCGCTGGTGAAAATAGAGAATGTCTCGTTCCGTTATCCGAAATCGGCTGCGGACGCGCTTTCGGGCGTGACTCTCGAAATCCCGCGGGGGAGTTTCTTTGCGTTGCTGGGCCCGAATGGTGCGGGCAAGACGACGTTGCTTCGCCTCTTGTGCGGGCGCTTCGCAAAATTTTCAGGGCAGGTTTTACTTGCTGAAGATGTGCGCGGGCAGAATGGTTTCCTTAACCCGCTCGCCTGCGGTATACTGCTCGAGAATCCGGGAATTTACCTGAAACTTTCGATAAACGAATACGTGGATTACTTTGTCGGTTTCTTTGCGGCTCGAATCCCGACGTGGAATGAGACCGAGGCTCGCGAGCGCATTGCCCGCATTGCGAAAAGCCTGGAGCTGCCGTCGCTTGATACCCGCATGGGGAAGCTTTCGCTCGGAAACCGCCAGAAGGTGCAATTGCTGCGCGCGATGGCACCCGCACCGCGCCTTTTGATTCTCGACGAGCCGGTCGCCAATCTCGACCCGATGTCGCGCGAGGCGGTATGGGCGCTGCTATCTGACTGGCGCAAGCAGGAAGGCGGCACGGCCATCGTTTGCTCGCACATCCTTGCCGAGATGGAAGAGGAAGCGTCTGATTTTGCGATTATCGACCGCGGGCATTTGCTCAAGAGCGGGCGGGTCGCCGACCTGGCATGTGAAACTGCGGCGTTCAAGATAGAGGTCCGCGGCAATACGCCGGCGGGCAATACACCTGCGGGAAATGTGCCTGAAAATCCGACTCCCGAAAAAATCCGCGCAGCCCTCGCCGCCGCCGGAATCGATGCCAGCGTGAACCGCGCCGGCACGGGGCTTTCTTCTCTCTATAAAAAGACCGTCAGATAATGTGTAATTAGTAATTACACATTCCACATCCCACATTCCACATTGCGGCTTCGCCGCATTAGAACGTGTGCGACAGGTCGAATGCGAATCGGCCCCAGGCGAAACCTTCGGCGCCCCAGTTGCTCAAATCCTTCTTGAAGGCGTAATCGAGGCGGAACGTGAGGAACTGCCAGCGGTATCTTAGGCCGAGGCCCAGCGCTTCGCTAGTCTTTGCTTCATAGATGTCCTTTTCGCTGTCCATCACGTGCGTCCAGTCGTAGAACTGCACTATCTGCCAGTGCCTCCATCCCTTCCATGGGAATGCCCAGCGCAATTCTTCGTTTATCCTGAAGTACATCGGGGTAAGGCCCGTGTTGATGACTTCGTTCCCCTCTTCGTCGGTGCTGGTATAGCTTGCGTAAATGCTGCGGAATCGGTATCCGCGTACAGAACGGCTGCCGCCTTGATAGAACACTCGGGCGTCATCTTCAAGAGCCTTCTCGAAGAACTTTCCGACGCTTCCGCTTACAGCTCCGTAGAAAGTCCAGAAAAGCGGGTGGTACAGGTTGACGGTGGCCTCGCCGTAGGTGTAGGGGTTGCCGATCATCGAGGGATTGTCGAGGGAGGCGGTCAAGTTGGTTCCCGCACCTGCCGTGGGCGCGATACGGATACCTTTTGTCGGGTTGAAGTAATCGTCGGTGTAGTCGAAGGTAAGTGCGATTTCTGCCTTCAGCTTGAACATATTGTTGTCGTTCTTGCTCACGAAACGCGTATCGAGCGTGCCACGGAATCGGATATGGTCGGTAATGCCGAAGGTAAGGTCACCACGGTTGATGATTTCGTAACGCTCTTCCACACTGTCGGGGTAGGCGGGCGGGGTGATTTTTTCGTGGTTGAAACTTAAGCGGTCTTCAAAGCGGATGGCGGTCGGGATGAACGAGAAGGATGTCCCGAACAGGAGCGGGTTTGCATAGCCGAGCGAAATTTCCTGCTTGTTCTGCGCAAGCTGGAAGGTGGTTGAAAATTCATTGAACGTGCCGAAGAAGTTCTTGTGCTTCGCGTATGCGAGTGCGCCGAACCCGTACATTTCTTCGAAGAACAGGCCGTAGCGGGCCTCGCCGGGAATGCGTTCGACGACATCCAGGTGGACGTCCGAAAGTCCGTCGGCCCTCAGGGAGTCAGTGAGCTTGATTTGCGTGAAAAGCTGGGTGGAGAGCAGTTTGTTCTTGAAGGAAATGTACTGGTTACCGTCGATGATTTCGCCCTTGGGCGTTTTCCAGAGCGACGATAGCCATGCCGTATCCGAAAGTCCCGCTTCTTGACCCTTGCGACCCTTCTCGGCGACCTTCAGCGTGGTGCTCCTTATGTTACCCATGGTGACGATTGCGCCCGGATTCACGTTGATTTCTACGATGATGACCTTGCGCGTCGTGTCGATGAGTTCGCTGGGCATCACGTAGGTGTGCAGGTAGCCCGCCTTGCGGTATGTCTGCTGGATGAACTGGATGTCTTCGGCGATGTCGTCTTGCGAGAATATTCGGTCCGTATTGTTCGTCTTCAGCTGTTTCTTGTTTATCTCGATTTTTGAACTGTCGGGAACGATGATGTTCGTCCCGCCGAAACGGTAACGCTCGCCTTCGCGCAAGAATACGGCGTAAGCGCGTTTGCGCTTGTTCTGCTCGTCGACTTCGTTTTTGACTTCGAGTTTCATGTCGAGGCTGAAGAAACCCTGCGAATAATAGAGCGCGCGGATGTTTTCGACGGCAAGGCCCATCATGAAGTCTTGCTTGATCGTATCGAGGTTGCCGAATTCATCCGGAATTTCGAGCTGCTCCGTCAACTGGAAGTTGGAGAAAACCGCGTTCCCTTCGAACTTGACATACCACGGGTTCTTCTCCGTTTCTTCGGCGAAGACGAATGCAGAAAGGATAAACAGGAAGGCTAGAAGTTTCTTCATTTTTTAGTCTCCTGCTTGTCGTCGGACACTTCCTTGAGAGAAGAGTTCGGCGAGACCGTTTCGCAATGCCCGATACCGAGCAGACAGGGGTTCCAGAATCTGTAGCCGTAGTTGAAACCGATGTTCTTTTCGAGGCGGCTTTCGTTACCGCCGGCACCGGTGTTGGTGAGGTACTGTTTCGAAATCAGGAGCCCGTTCAGCGATAGCGACGGGTTGAGATGGTTCCTGTGCGAGAACTGCTTGTCCTTGAACACGGGGAGCGTGTAGTTCACGCCGAATTGCAGCGCCTGGTCGTAAGTCGGGTTTTCGCTCTGGTCTTGCGTGTAGCCGAAAATGAGGCTCAGGTCCTTGACCCAGCGGTCAAGCGAAATAGGTATCTTGAAGTAGCTCGAGTCCTTGTCACCCGTGGTGTTGTTGCTGAACAGCATCACCTTCATGTCGATATCGCCGATGTATTCCCCGCCGAGCGTCTTGTTTGCCGTGGTCGAAAGCACCTTGCCGATGGCCTTGCCGGCGAGCTTGTTCCAGTCCGTAGATTCGTCGTTGTTGTCGGCGATGCAGCCGAGGATGATGTTGTAGTAGGTCGCCGCCGCGCTCGATTCCGTACCGCAGTTGCTGCTGGGGGTCGGTTGCGGGTTCGTAATCGTACCGGTAATATCGAAGTTGATGGGGCAGGTCTCGTTTTCTTTGTCTCTGGAATCGTCACAGTAGGGGAGTTCCTGCGTACTCGATACCTCGACGACGCCCTGCTGCCACGGGACGTCCATCCACGAGATACTGAAGGAGTTCAGCTCGAATTCGTAAAGTTCCTGAACGCCGATGAACCCGTTGTTCGAGTTGATGACGTCGCCGCGTAATAGGGGCCTGTTCGTGTTGCCCAGAACCCAGAAGTCGAACGTGAAGGGGAATGCCGCGAACGGAGTCACGACTGCAATGGAATCGCGCTGGGAGTCGTTCACGTGAACCATGAGGTTGATGGGGCTTGCCGTCGAAATCTTCGCTTCTTGCGCCTCGGTGGTACGAAGCCTTGTGATGAAGTTGTTGAACATCGTGAGGATGCGGTTCAGCGAAGAAGGCGTAATCTGGATTTCGAGCGCCTTGTGGTAAACCATCTTGTCGACAATCACCTTGCCCGAAATGGAGTTGTTTCGCAGGCGGTCACCGGTGAGGCGCGGCATGGAGAAGTCTAGGTCGCTCTGGGCGTGCACTTCGGCCTCGCCGAAGGTCTCGTCGAAGAAATTGTACTGGATGTAGGGGAGGCTCACCGATACGACGAGTTCGTTGTCGTAATCATTCAGCGAGCCGGAGACTTCCTTCACCATTATGGAATGCTGCCCGGACTTGAAACTGAACTGCTCGGAGAAAATGTCGAACTTTTCGAGCTTCAGACTGTCGATGTTGTAGGATGCGGAAGCGGTAATGGTTTCGCCGTCCTTGTTGCGGGTCAATAGCTCGGTGATTTCGGCGATGCCGTTTTCTACGTGACCCGTTACGCTGAATGGAATCTTGCGACCCATCTTGGGCGGCTGGAGTAATGTGGAATCCGACTTGATTTCGGCGGTGATACCCTTTATGCCTTCACGGATGTTGGAGGTGATGTCGACCTGCAAATCCGTCTTGGTAATTTCGGCCGTGGTACCTGGGATAAACCACGAACCCGTGACGTTTAGTTTGCCGTTGAATATGAATGCGGAATCGACATCGCCTTCCAGCGTTACGTCGCCGCCGTTGTCGGTGCTGTGGACGAAGCTCACGTGGCGCTTGTTGTCGAAGATGTTGTTGATGATGACCTGTGTAGAACCCGCCCATCCGCCGTTGCCGATGTTCACGTAGGCGTTCAGTTCCGTGCGGTCACCTTCGGCGAACAGATTCATCCTGTCAATCTTGAGGACGCTTGTCGGAATCTTGCTCAGGCTGAGCTTCGTGAAGTCGATGTTGCCGAGCAGGCCCTTGCCCTGTTCGTACGAAACGTCACCGTTCATGAACCCTTCGGAGAAGGTGGTGTCGTTGAGCGGCTCGAGAAGTGTCGGAATGCTGAAGTCCTTTGCCGAAGCCCATGCGTGTAAGACCTGTATGGGCAGGATTCCGGTGGGCTTGAAGTCCGGATTCGAGTCGTTGGGCAATATGAATACAGCTTCCGCCTCGACGCGGTTTTTGTCTTGCATCACATGGAACTTGTCGATGAATATGGTGTCGCCGTTTTCCCTTGCCCGGATGCGGGCGCGGAAGTCGAAGGGCTGGTAGTTTCCGTCTGCGATGATGTCGACTTCACCGGAGTTGTCCGTGAAGTTGTGGTGCCACATGCCGGTGACTTCGCCGTTCATTTCGTTGGCAAGCTTGATCTTTGCAAACGGAATGGTGCTCACGTCCACGCTGTCCGCAATCATCTTGATGGTGATGGAATCCGTCCAGGCGATGTAGGCGTAGGCGTGTCCGCCATGGCGCTGCGTCACGTCCCATGAGGTGTGCGGGTCTTCGTCTTCCCACATCACGTCGCCGAAGAAGTCGAATGTCTCTTTTTCGGTGTAGATGATGCCGTTCGTGAAGACGATGCCGTTTTCGTTGAGGTCGAGTTCCACTTCGAGGGAGTCGGCCTTCATGTGGTAGGCGAACTCTATGTTCGGGATCTTTGCCTTCGCATGCATCACGCCGTCGCGGAACGAGCCGTTGATGCTGAATCGGTTCGGGAGGGTGAGGTAGCCGAAGTTCCAGTCCAGAGCCCAGGGCTCGTAGGGCGAAATGTCGCCGGTGAACACGATGTTCACGTTTTTGTCCAGGTTGATCGTCGCGTCGATTGCGGAACCCTGCCTGGTCTCCAGGCTCACATCGATGCGGTCGCCTTCCTTGTGCGCTGAATGGATTTTTACATCGAGCGGCATCATCTGCGGACCGAATTCGGAACTCATGTATTCTACGTACCCGGTGAGGTCGCCGTCAAGATTCTTGTCTGCGTCGCCTTCGAGGTGGATGTGCCCGCCTTCGTCGTTGTTGAGGTCCGTTTCGAAATGGAACCTCTCGTCGTTGCCCTTCAGGTTGATTATCGCGTTGCATGCCATGAGGGGCCAGAACTCTCCAATCCTCGTCTTCAGGTTGAGGTTGTATTGAGGCTTCTGCGTCTTGGGGTCTAGCTTCACAGTGCCCTTCACCTTCACTGCCCCGATGGTCGGAAGTTCGGGCGGGAGTTTTACCGGAATCCATTTCTTCGGATCCTTGACTTCCATGTCTATGTTGGTGCTTACGGCGGTGAGGTTATCCTTGGGGAGGCTCACGTCGAGGTCGATGGCGTCGTTGCCTGCGGCGAGCTTGCCCTTCACTTTCACGTTGTCGCCCTCGAAATCGGCCTTGATGTCGATGCTCGCCGTCTCGCTGATGTAGTCACCCTGAATGGAGTCGAGTTTTATGGATGCCTGTTGCATCCCTTCGCTCTTGAACTTGAAGTTCTCGGCCTGCCAGTGCATTTGCTGCGGTGTGTCTTTGTCCACGTCCACGCTGATTTTTCCGGCGGAAACTTCTACTGGCAGGTAGAACTTCACCTTGTCCGGGAACTCGAGTGCTTCCGTCGGGCCTTTGGAGGAACCGTTCTGCGGCTTTGAACTGGGCGTGTTGGTGTTGACCTGCACGTCGAGTTCGCCAATTTCGACTGTCGCCCCCTTCTTCTCGCTCAGGATGGAAACGTCCATGCTGAAATTGCGCACGGTGTAGGTATTTCCGCCTTGTTTCACGGTGACTGAATCCCAGGAATGCGTGAGCAGGCCCTTGATGTTGTGGCCGTAGGGAATCACTTCGACATCGCCGTAGGTGTGGGGGGTGGAAAGGTACGTCGTTAGGGCAATGTAGGCAAACCAGGCGCCCAGTGCGAGAACACCTACAACGACCGTCACGATTGCGGCGGTCAACGAAAATGTCGAAGTACCTTTCTTCAACGGCCCTAATAATAGAAAAATATTGGCTTGACCTGGGGCCGACGTTTATTCCCGAATGGGGCCTAACTCCTTGATACTCAATGAATTAGCATCTTTTACGGCTCGTGCGTTATTTCTTTCTTACATAGTGCTTTTTTGTGCATTGATTTTGAGGGCGATTTTTTGATTATTTTTCATCTTGAACCTTTTCAAAGGAGCCACCTATGGCATTCGATTCAAAAAGCGAAGATCAGATCGGCGAAGCGGCCCCTGCCTTGAGCATCCAGAAGCATCCCGCCGGCAAGTTCATGTGGAGCATGGCTCTCGGTGGCCCGGTCCTTTCATGGATTGTGCATCACCGGGAAACGACAAAAAGCCAGTACGGCTTCTTCTGGCCCATGATTGGTTGGGGTATCTTGGTAAATATCCCCGAAATGATACTGGGAGCGTTGTCGACGTTATATGAACCGGAAGGAACAATAGGTGTCTTTACCATCCTTTATTGGGTGTGGTATGTCGCGATATTTGTCATTATGGGAAAACTCGGTGCCGGCAAGATGACGGACTGCGTTCCCGATTACAATCCGGCTGATTACAAGCGCAGAGAACGCATCGGCATTATTGTTGGTGTCATATTAATTGTGCTTGCTTTGTGCTTTTCGGCCTTTATGGGAATACTCATGGCGGCATCCGGTATGTCCGATATGTAGTCTCGTACTATAGCGAATGATGGGCCGTTTCGGGTTGAACCGGAAGGCCGTAAATCCGCTTTTGGCGGGGTTTGCTGCTTTTTTTTACGTTCGGCGTTGCGTCCGTGAATGCGCAATTGACTATATTTAAGCGGGTTTTTAAGCTTTTCTACGAGGATTTGATGAATAAAAAATTCCTTTTTATTAGTTCCCTTTGCTGTGCCGCCCTGATGGGCTGCAATGGAATCGGTGCGGGCGAGGATAAAGTTGCTCGCGTCGATAACGAAATTATTTATGCCGAGGACTTGGACCTTGCGATTAAGCTTTCGGGTGCGGATCGTTCTTCTGAGGGGCAAATCGCCAGCGATCTCATCGCGAAGGCGGCCTTGGTCTCTAAGGCCCTGCAGGAATTCCCTGAACTCGGGAGCCGCTGGGACGCCTATTCGAAGAATCTCGAAGACCGTCTGCTCACGCTCGTGTACCAGCGCTACTATTCCATGGAATGCCTCATGTTCTCCGATGCGGATCTGCGCAATTACTTCAATACGCACAAGAGCGAGTTCGTGAAGGATTCTAGCGAAGTTCAGTTTGTCGATGTTCGCGGTGCGGTGGCCGAACACCTGCTCATCTCCCGTGAGGCCGAAAAGTTCAAAGAAGCGGGCGGCGATACCGTAAACTTCCTCCAACAATACAGGCGCAACCTGATGGAAACGTCCATCAAGGAAATCAACGAGAAATATCCGGTCAAGATAGAGAAGATTGTTCCGCCGGATGCTGAAAGTTACTACGAGAGCCACAAGGAAGAATTCAAAACGGCTCATGCATTTGAAGTTTATCACGTGCAGATGGAAGACTCCGCCGCGCTTGCCAAGTTGTTCCAGACCCCCGTGAAGGACCTCGAACAGTTCAAGCATTTGGCAGCCAAGTACAGTGAAAACAAGGAAACTGCTGCGAACGGCGGCTACGTGGGGAAGGTGAAGGATGGCTTCGCGCTCCCGTACGGTATCGGTATCATCAACGGCTTGGGCGATGCCCTCAAGGGGAAGCCCGAGGGGACGATTTCCCCGGTCCTTGCTACGTCGATGACTCCCGCACGTCACGTGTTCTACCTCGTGAAGGAATTCCCGCCCGAGGTGAAGCCTTTCGATCGCGTGAAGGGTGACGTTGAAAACCGCATGCTGAATGGCGCCTTCTTGGAATTGGATTCCAGCTACGTGCTCATCTCCAAGAACGGGAAGCCTTACTTTACCGAAGGCTCTTTCCTGAACATCCTTGCTGAAGAACCGGGCATGCCGAAAAACAACCGCTCCAGGGAACGCATCGTGCGTAGCCTTGCCGAAAGCGCTTCATTCGCCGAAGAAGCCCGTAGCCTCAAGCTCGAGCGCTCGTGGGAATACCGCGCATTCATGCGCCAGACCCGCGGCAACTACATCCTTGCGCATTATGAAGAGATGGCGGTAAACAACAATGACTTGCTGCCCGAAGACACCCTGAAGGCGTTCTTCGAGAAGAACGGCAACCCGATGCGTCCGCGTCTCGGTTTCGAAGATTCGAAACAAGACATCAGCGATTACATCAATTTCCCCGAGAATATTCTGAAGCATGAATACTACTTCAACAACATGCTGTACAAGGGTAGGAGCATCGAGGATGTTCGCAAACAGGTGGTTTCCAACAATCTGAGCGGCTTGCGCGCTGCACGCAAGGCTCGTCGTGAAGCCGATATTCTGGCGGCTGCGGATGTGCGCTTGTTCAGGAACGACTTGTCGGTGCTTACGCTTGCAACTCCTGCCGATCTAATCCGTAGTGCCGATTCGCTTTACAAGATGCTTGCTTACGACGCCTCCTTGGCCATGTGGAAGAAGGTTCGCGACCGCTATCCGGAAAACGATTCGCTCTATGCTCTGGCTACATTCCAAATCGCTCAGGTTGAATCTGAGGCCGAACGGTTCTCTATGGCCGAAGCCGAGTATTATACGTACTACATGATGTGGCCGAAGTCTCCGGATGCCGAAAAGGCCATGTTCAGCCGCGGGTTCGTCTTGAACGAAAACATGCACAAGGATACGCTCGCACTCCAGGTCCTGGAAGAATTCCAGAAGACCTACCCCAATAGCGATTTGGGGAAGGACGTGGACTGGCTTATCGAGAACATCAAGTCCGGTGGAAAACTCGCCGAGGACCTGATGAAGAAGATCGAGGCGGAAGAGTAGAGCCTTCGGCTCAGTTCTTGGTTCTGAGTTACTAGTTCGGAGTATTTTTATGCGAGATGCATTTTAAATGCCCGATTTTTCTGGTAACTAGGAACTAGGAACTAGTTCCTTCTTCTCGCGAAAAATTATATTTGAAACACTCACAAAAAAGGTAACCTTATGGAAATGACATTTGCAATGATCAAGCCCAATGCCGTTAAGTCCGGCTTGGTTGGTCGCATTATTGACCGCTACATCAGTGCCGGCCTCTCTGTCTGCGCCGTGAAGATGCACCAGATGACCTCTGAAGATGCCCGCGGTTTCTACGCCGAACACGTCGAAAAGCCGTTCTTCCCGGAACTCGAGGCCTACATGACCAAGGGTCCGTCCGTGATGCTCGCTCTCGGTGGTGAAAACGCTATCGCCAAGGTCCGCGCGATTAACGGCGCTACCAATCCGGCCAAGGCTGAACCCGGTACCCTCCGCTATGACTTTGCCCCTTCCATGACCGAAAACGTCGTGCACAGCTCCGACAGCCCCGAGTCCGCTGCCCGCGAGCTTGACTTCTGGTTCAAGAAGGAAGAACGCTACGCCTACGAAATGCCTTCTCTCAAGGCCTGCTGCGTCCTCTAAGTTTCAAAAATAACCCTCTCAAGGAGACACAACTCAATGCAATGGATCGTCAAGTATCTTACCTCTTCCATCGGTAAGAAGCAGATCATGGGATGCACGGGCGCCTTTTTGGCTCTGTTCATCTTGGGCCACATGTGTGGTAACTTCCAGCTCCTGAACTTCGACCAGGCGTCGGCACAGGCATCGTACAATGCCTACACCGAGTTCCTGACCGGGTTCAACCCGCTCCACTTCCCGGTGAAGCTGATTTACCTTGTCGAGCTCGTGCTCGTGGGCGCCTTCGCCCTCCACATCTTCCTCGCGGTGACGCTGAAGATTGAGAACAAGAAGGCCCGCGGCGGAATCGAATACGAAGTCAGCGCACGCAAGGGCAAGAAGACTTTCGCGACCTTCACCATGATCTGGTCTGGCCTCTTCATTGTCGGCTTCCTCATCCAGCACCTCATGATGCTCAAGTTCGGCGAACACTACCTCTACATGAATGCCGAAGGTGAAATCGTCCGTGACATGTGGCTCACCACTATCCAGATGTTTGCAAACCCGGCTTGGGCTGCCTTCTACGTGGTTAGCATGTTCGTGATCGGCATGCACCTCTTCCACGCCATTTCTTCTGCGTTCCAGACCATGGGTATCGCTCACCAGAAGTGGACTCCGATTATCGACGTCTGCGGCATCATCTACAGTGTCGTTGTCGCTCTCGGTTTCGGCATCACCGCGATTGCCGCCTTCTACCTCGCTAACCAGCCCGGTACGCAGGCCCTGATTGAAAAGTCTCGCGCCCTCCAGCCGCAGTACGAACAGCAGCTCAAGGAAAAGGCCGCTGCCAAGACTTCCTTCGTGATTCCCTCTGTCGGCACCGTCGAAGTTTCTTTTAACGCTTAATTTTAAGGAGCCCACTAATGATTCTTGATTCTAAAATCCCCGGTGGTTCCATCGAAGAAAAGTGGACCAAGCACAAGTTCGAACTCAAGCTCGTGAACCCCGCCAACAAGCGTAAGTTCACGGTGATCGTGGTTGGTACTGGCCTTGCCGGTGCTTCTGCCGCCGCATCCCTCGCCGAACTTGGTTACAATGTCAAGTCTTTCTGCATCCAGGATAGCCCCCGCCGTGCGCACTCCATTGCTGCCCAGGGTGGTATCAACGCTGCCAAGAACTACAAGAACGACGGCGACTCCGTTTACCGTCTGTTCTACGATACCGTGAAGGGCGGTGACTTCCGCGCTCGCGAAGCCAACGTGCACCGTTTGGCCGAAAACTCCAACCTCATCATCGACCAGTGCGTCGCGCACCGTTTGGCCGAAAACTCCAACCTCATCATCGACCAGTGCGTCGCTCAGGGCGTTCCGTTCGGTCGTGAATACGGTGGCCTCCTCGACAACCGTTCCTTCGGTGGTACGCAGGTTTCCCGTACGTTCTACGCCCGCGGTCAGACGGGTCAGCAGCTCTTGCTCGGTGCCTACCAGGCCCTCATGCGCCAGGTTGCCGCCGGTAAGGTGAAGATGTTCCCGCGTCGCGAAATGATGGACCTCGTCGTGATCGACGGCAAGGCTCGCGGTATCATCGTGCGTAACCTCATCACGGGCGAACTCGAAAGCCACGTTGCAGACGCTGTCTGCCTTTGCACTGGTGGTTATGGTAACGTCTACTACCTCTCCACGAACGCTCAGGGCTCCAACGTCACGGCTGCATTCCGTGCTTATAAGCGCGGCGCTCTCTTTGCAAA
>CACXXH010000060.1 GCA_902771595.1 Fibrobacter succinogenes
CGAGCGTCGCCATCGCATCGGTCGTATCGACATTCTGTTTCACGAGGCCTGCCGCAAAGAGCGGGACCTGCAGGAACGCTGCCGCAATTGTCCAAATAACAAACCTTTTCATAATTCTACCCCGCAGGATTCTTCGATTTCGTGCTTCGCACTCCACTCAGAATGACACTCTACTTTCCTTACCAAAACAGATATGGATTCTAGCCATATCCGTAATATACACTCATATCGCGAACATGGCGATATTTTTTATTCACCCCTCGGAGGCGGCGGTGCAATCTGGTAGGTTTCGCCGTCACAGACATACACGCAGTTGTCTGTCGAAATGCCGGGATCGCCATCCTTGCATTCCCTGCCCACAATGGCGTTGAGCGAGCAATCTTCCCGTGCACCGAAGTCCCCATGGTATTCCGTCCACTTGCCGTCCTTGCACTGGTAGGGAACATACATGAAGCTTCCGCCCGCATCATCCACCCTGGCATTCTGGACATCGCCCTCGGCTAGGCAGCTCTTACCTTCTTGGGGTATGGAAGGCGTCCAGGTTCCGCCATCGCACGTAAATTCAACATGCCTTGCACAATCGACCGTCACCGTACCCTGCATGCACGGGGTCATGCTGCACCCCTCCGTGATTACACATTCGTTATCGGTGATATGGGAGCACGTCACCTTCGGTTGCACATATTCCCAGAACATGCCGTTGCACTTATATTCATCACCGCTCTTGCAGTCGAATACATTCAGCGAATCTTTCGCATCGCAATGCTTAGGGCCACAACCGGGCGCATCGCACGTAGTCGGAGCGACATCCCGACACGTTTCCACCTTTTTCCAGAACATGTCGTCGCAGATATAGACTTCCTGCGTGACGCAATCGACAGCACGTTCCCCTTCGCCGTGGCACCAGTCGTCATAATCACTATCGGGAGGAAAATCGCTAATATGGATGCAGGTCTCGCCAGAATCCGACGAGCTGGATTTTACAACGGAGGAGGAACTCAAGACCTCGGAAGAGGAGCTTTGTTCCTGCACCGACGACGAGTTTCCGCCATTTTCAATGCTCGAGCTGGAATTCTCGACTTCAGACGAGGAACTTTGCTCCGGGCAGTATTGCTTCACGCCCATTCTACAGAGTTCTTCGACGGTATACCCGCATTCCGGACTGAGCGCTTCGCATTGGTTTGAACCAGAACTGGTATCGTCTCCGCAGGCGGCAAGCCCGAATGCCGTGATTACGGTCGCTGTCCCAAGTTTAACAAACAACATCTTGTGATTCATAATAATTCTCCTTTTTACTCCTGTTAATTAGTCAACATCGGAGGCGGCATGAATTCATACTTGCCGTCACGGCAAGCGAAGTCGCACCCGTCCTTGACAACAAAGGCCGTTTCCTCATCATTTTCGTCGCAACTGGTACCGACAATTTCGTCCGCACGGCATTCAGTAAAATCACGCGGCGTACAATCCAGGCTGTCGGGGCACTCGAAGAGATTCGCGCGGTCAAACCACACATTCCCTCGGCAAACGAAGTTTACGATAACGAAGGTGTCGGAATCGGCCAACGGGAATACCCTGAGGTCACGGGTCGCACCCTCCTCCTCGCAAGGTTCCGCCACCCAGTCGTCGTTACAGAAATCCCTGAGGCCGTATTCCATACAGAGCTTGTAGGCATCGAATCCGCACAAGCCCTTGCTGCGATTGCAATCCGGAGCATCAAGCCAGGTACCATTCGCGCATATCATGTGGTAACCCCTGACGCAATCCAAAGCGACTTCGAGTTCGGTATCGCAGGTATACGGCATAATCTGGTCGCTCTTATTGGTAATGTTGCGGCAGGCTTCGATACGCTGCCAGTAGCCGAATTCGCACACGAAATTTTCTCCCGTATAGCAATCCTGCTTGTTCAACGGACCATCGGGATTGCAGGACTTGGGCTCGCATTCCGTATAGTCTTCGCCTGCAATGCATTCACCCGGCGCAATGAGACCGCAATAGAAATCCTCATCGTGGATTCTACTTTCTTCCACCCAAGTGTGCAGGCAGACATATTCTTTCCCTGAGCCGCATTCTACGGCCTTCGCGCCGAATTCATCGCACGCATCGCAAGGCTGGACATACACAGGGCAGTCCGGCCCCTTGCAATTGTCGCACTCGTGGTTTATGTAAATGCATTCCCCTTCGTCAATACTGGAGCTGGACTGCACTACAGACGAGGAACTCGGTGTAATGTCGGGCCCGCTGAAACTGACGTCGCAGCCAACGAACGAGAACGCAGCAAGTACAGAGGCCATCCCCATGGCCTTGATTGTCATTTTCTGTTTCATGATTTTTCTCCTTATTGAGCTCCAAACCGAACAATCATTTGTCCAGAACCCATTCCGCATTCGGCTGCAGGTCCTTGCACTTGCCCGCAGGCATATCGACATTGACTGCCTCGTGCACGGCTACAGGGCACGAACCGATTTCGCCGCAGTAGCGGAACAGGAACCTGAATACCATGGATTCCGTCGTCACCTTGCAGCTGGGTACCGCGATATCGATTACAGAAACTGTATCCTTCGCGACTCCGGCAAGCACGAACCCAGCGTATTTCGAACTCCCCTCGACTGTCATCATGTACAGTCCGCAAGCACCGCTCGCGATGCCCTTCCTGATGGAATCGGCCAGGCCGGCATATTCCAGGGCCGCATCCGGGAAGTACGTTTCCAGCTTTTCGATATTGCCCGCGTTAAACCGATTGGGGCACGGGCCGTCGAATTCCGTATTAGCACCAGGCGAAGCCGATTGCCCAGGTTCAACAGACGATGGAGGCGGCTTGGGGCCGTGCTCCCCCTTGGCGGCAAGCACGCCACCATCGAACTGGAGGCTGTCCACCCCGAACAGCGCGAGATAGTAATCCAGCGAGAAGTCGTTAAAACTCGGGCTAGGATCCTCGACAACCGAAGACAAGCCCGAAGGCTCCGAAGAACTGCTGGACGATTTTGATTCGCAGTCCTTATCGCAATCCGCAGTCATTTCATTGGGCTCTTCGGCCGTACCCGCAAGCAGGTGGCCGCACCCTACGCACAAGCCAGCCGCCACAATGGTCCAAAACGCGAAGGCGATAAACAAATTAAACTTCTTCATTTTTGCACTCCTTCACGTTCTTGCTCAGGGGAAAAAGCTGCAGGTTCAGGCGGTAGACCTGCTCGATATCCTTGTCTTCGGCGGCAACGGCTATAACCTGGCGGCGGAACTCATCGATCAGGCTCGCGATGCGTTCGTAGCTCCTGCGCGAAAGCCCCATGGTGACCCCGCTAAAATGGCGCTCGTCCACGGGGAGGTTTACCGCAGGGGCGGCAAGCCTGGACATCTGGCCGTGCATACCGCGGAGCGCGAGGCGGGTCGCATCCGGTGTCCCCACGATCGAGGTTTCGGCCTGCACGAAGGCATCGTTCCCGGCCTTTTTCAGGAGCCCCGCCCTCGTAAGGAAACTCAGGCTCTTCTGCACATCCGCCGCGGTGACTTCGGGGCAGCACATCTTCGCGATATCGCCGGGAGTGGCACCCGGCATCAGCGGGGCGAGTTCGCGCACTACGGGATTGTGCCAGGAATCGTAGAACTCGAACAGGTCGCCTTCCATCACGCGGACCTTGTGGACCTTGGCGATGGCAAGCATGTTCTCGTAAGCGGCCTTCTTCTTCGTCTCGGTTTCGGCCTGGCCGTACTCGACCATGGCGCGGAAATATTCCATCTCGAACCCGACGAGGCCCATGGCCTGCCCCGTGCGCTCCACCCCGACACGGGAAAGCTTGCTCTTGCCGTCGCAGACCACCTTCATGTACGAAGACGAGGTAAAGCCCGCAAGCTTCGAGAACTCACGCCACGAGAACACGGAACGGCGCTTGCGCTCCTCGTAGTAGTCCCGCATGTACTGGCGGAAATCGGAATATTCAACTATCGGTTTCATCACTTATAATTATACATCCCGGAAAGCCGATTGTCAATAGTTCTATGCAACAAAAGTGTTATTTTTCAATCAAAATCCAAAGTTTTTATAAAAGTTTAGATTTTTTATTTCTTTATGCAACGCCTTGTTGCATAAAGAAGAACCCTGTTGCATAAACAACAGGGTGCAAAGGGTCGCGAAAGGCCGGTTGAGGCACAAAGGCCCAGCAGCAGCCTATTTCGAGTAAATCGCCTCGAGAGCGGCAGCCAGATACGCGAGCGGCGCGTTCCAGTTGATGGCCACCTCGTTGGTCGCATAGCTGCAGCGGTCGTCAATGTAGGCAAGCGCAGGCTTGTCGGCGGCAGCATAGTTCGGGCACTTCCAGGGTTCCTTACCGTCGAGGTTGATGTCCTGCTTGCCCAGGTGCGGGCCGCCCACGAGCATTCCCGGCACCGGGTCGTCGACCATGTCAGATTCGCTCGGGCGGTGGTGCGGGTTGCGCGGGCTCCTGTAGCCGAATCCCGTCACGTAGGTAATGTCCTGCGGGTTCTTGCCGAGCAGGTAGTCGAGGCACTGCTGCGCGCCGTCCAGGTAGCTCTTGTCGCCCGTAATCAGGTAGGCGTGCACCAGCACCATCCCGTTGTTCGCCATCGCGCTGTTGCTGCCCCAGTTCCAGCTCCACGGGAATGCGGGCAGGCGGTAGGCGCTCGTGTCGCCCACGGTACGCAGGTTGTTCGCCTCGTTCATCACCGTCTTCTTCGCGGCAGCCACGACATCCTTGTCGAAATCCGCGGAATCGAGCGCCACGCGGAAGGCGGAAAGCATGTTTACGTCACCCCACCAGGCGCCATTCGCCGTGAACGGGTTCTTCTTCAGGTCATCCTGATAGTTCTTCTTCTTGGTCGCACGGAAGAGCTCGGCGGCAGCCCAGCGGAACTCGTCCTTGCCGTTCTCGTCACCGGGAACGTAGCCGCCCGTCTGCACGTCGGCAGGCTGCTTGTAGATAGCCTTCGGGTTCTTCTTCGCCCAGGCGTACGCACTTTCTGCCGCCTTGAGCATCTTGTCGGCATAGGCCTTGTCGATATTCCTGTAGACAACGCTCGCCTGCGCCATCACGGCGGCAAAGTCGAGCGATGCAGGCATGTTCTTGATAATCGCATAGCGCGGGGCCGTATCGTCTTCGGGCAGCACGCTCCCGCCGAACTTGAGAGTCGTCACCTTGTGGTACACACCGCCGTCCTTGTCCTGCAAGGTCAGCATCCAGTCCAGGTTGTAGCGGATTTCTTCGAGCAGTTCCGGGTACTTCGGGAATTCGCGCGGAATGTTCCAGGTAAGCGCATCAAAGTACTGCGGGAAGTTCTCGTAGGCCTCGAGCAAGGTAAAAACGGTAATGCCGGAATTCACGATGTACTTGCCGTAGTCGCCGGCATCGTACCAGCCGCGCGCAGAATTGATGACCTTGCCGGCGCCCTTGCCGCCAGTCACCTTGTCGGAACCGTAAATGATCACCTTGTCGTCCATGTGGCCCGCGGCACGCGCCCACTTGCCCGCATACTGCGGTTCGAGCGCCATGCTCGAACGCTGGTAGTAGAACCACTTGAGGCTCGCCTTCACGAGGTCGCCGTAGACGCCGTTGCCGATAACGACCGGAGTGCCCACGTAGGCGCCGCGGTACAGGCGGTAGGTCCCAGGAGTCTTGATGGCGGAAATATCGAAGGTTTGCACCTCCTCGCCGCTGTAGTCCCAGTCGTACACATCGGGGGCATCGAGCTTGAGTACAGTCTTGCCGCTCAGGTCACGGACCTCGAGGCCAGTCGCATCGTTGCCCGGGTACACGACCGTCTTTTCGGCTTCAGGGTAAAAACCCAGCTGGTTCACGAGGGGGCCCGCAGAAGCGGTAACCGCAGACAGAGAAAGCGCAGCCAGGGCCACGCAAGTTCTAGATACACCATTATGAATATTCATACCTAGAATATACTCTAAAAAGCGCCACCCCGTGCACCAGGGCAATCTTATTTCCGTTTTCAGCGGGAAACAGGCAAAAAAGGTCCCTATTTCACCCTAGGGAATGATTCTTCCTTGGCTATAGCACTATCCAAGTCTGCCAGAGGAAATTTCAAAACGCCACTCCAATTAGCCAGATACAGGGTGTCGCCTATCGCTTCCATATCGTAAGTCGCTTCGGTCGACAAACATTTCAAATTATCGCAAAAATTGCCCTTCACGAACTTCCACCCCTTTTCTTCAAACCCATAGGGAGCCCCATAATCGCCCATATACACCGCCGGATAAACAGGGCTATCTCCCGCGACAAAAAGATGCTTTCCATCTGAAGCAAGAGCATACCTCTTAAAAGGGGTATTATGATACGTCCGATACCCCCTATTGGGATCAGCCATCGGATCGTCTGGATCTATGGTCTCGTCATAAGTTGCAATAACACTGTCTATAGGGTTCCAACGGTCAAGAGATTCATCGTACTCTAAAACATGTGTCGAGAACTTTTCGCCAATGGCATATATTTTCCCCTTATGGACAACAATGTCCATCGCCGCATCGTTAGTATCATTTGCTGGCACCCAAGTCGCCCAACTTGGGTGAGGAATTCTCGCAAGCCTTTTCCAGCTACCATCAAATTGCCACACACCACGGGCACCACTAATTGCATATAGTTTTCCATTCAATTCCACACCCTTGTGAAACTGAAATGGATATTCCTTGGATGAATCATAGTCATAGGTTATATCCACCCAGCCCGTATCTGTCTGCATTTTCATAAACAACTTGATATTTTCTTGTCGAAGATCCGTGCTATCTTCATAGCCCGCAAAGCACACAACAAGGTTTCCTCTATATGTTGCAATCCCATATACATTATAAAACCCTTCTGGATTAAATTTTAACTGGTATAAATCATCCCATTTATGTTGATTAAAGTCATACTTTAACACCTTACCACTAAGCTCTGTTCCTGCATAAAGACCCGTAGAATCACCATAGATATATCGAATCCATTCAGAACTAGTAAGCGTATCCCATTGAGTTGACCCTATTTTAGATGCAAACACCCTTGGAGTACTTGTAACTTTCCCAGGCGACGTATACTCGTTACTGGAATAAAAATCATCCATCAATACAACCCATTCTCCCACATGGTATATCTCTCTCACCCCCCCATACATTTTTGAGGCATGAGGAACAGGTTTAAAATCGTCCCATCTCCATCCATAAATTCTCTCATCTTCACGGTTATCAGGACCCGACGATGTCCTTTCCGTACAAGAAACAAAGAAGAATGCCATAAATATCGCGAGAATTATCCTCATACTAGTATCTCCAAGCATATTGCGTTTCCAAAAGACCGGGCGGATCATAGGACTGGCACTCACTTACAGTGGGAATCTTTATTTTGCCAATTCTTTCAAGCGTAACAAAAAATAGCTCTTCGTTCGACAAATTCACAGACAACAACAAGAAACCCGGCTCCGGAGAGTCGGGTTTTCTTGAATCCTTCCGCCTTCGGCTTCAGGATGATGTTCGCGAAGCGAACATCACTTCTTGCTACGATGGCTGTTCTTGATCCATTCGGTCTTGTGGACTTCGGGAATATCGTCGAGCAGGCGAAGCGTATGCGGTTCGTTCGTGTTGTCGAGCACCTCGGCAGGGGTACCCTGGTTCACGATCTTGCCGTCGTGCATGATGAAGATACGGTCAGAAACGTAGTTAGCAAGGCCGATATCGTGGGTCACGAACACCACGGTCATCTTCAGCTCGTCTTTCAACTTGCGGAGGTAATCGAGGATGTTTGCGCGCACGCAGGCGTCCACCATGGAGGTGGCTTCGTCGGCAATCAGCACCTTCGGGCGGAGCGCGAAGATACGGGCCAAGAGCATACGCTGCATCTGACCACCGGAAAGTTCGAACGGATACTTGCCTTCGATGTCGGCAGGAGTCACGTTCACAGCCATCAGGCCTTCGTCCACGCGGCGGCGGATTTCTTCCTTGGAGGGTTTGTTCTTCAGGATGTTCAGGGAATCTTCCAGCTGGCTACGGATGGTAAAGAACTGGTTGAAGCAGCCAAACGGGTCCTGGAACACGGACTGGACTTCGTTCCAGTGGTCCTTCAGGTTCTTGATGGGCTTGTCGCGGTACAGGAACTGGCCACGCGTCGGCTTGTAGAGGCCGAGCATGATCTTCGCGAGCACGGACTTGCCGCAACCCGAGCCACCCACGATGGAGATGAATTCCTCGTCGTAGATGTCAAAGGAAACGTCCTTAACGGCGGTCTTCAGGCTCTTGCCTGCACCGAAATCCTTGCTGATGCGCTTGGCAGAAAATACAACGGGCTTATCACTTAGCATAATCGCACCTCACGTCACGATCGCCGACAATGCGGAGATTCTGAGTGTTCTTCTTAAACTGACAGTCCTTGGCCTTGCTGCAACGCGGGGCGAAGCGGCAACCCTCAATCTTGTTCTTGAGGCTCGGAGGAGCGCCTTCGATAGCCACCGGGTGACGGCCGCGCTGGCTCGCCTCGGTACTGAGCATGGCGCCCATGAGGGCCTGGGTGTACGGATGGCGCGGATCCTTGACGACCTGTTCCGCCGTACCCTTTTCCACGAATTCACCCGCATACATGATGGCGATGTTGTCGGCCACGTGGTACAGGAGCGGAAGTTCGTGCGTAATGAAGATCATCGTGCTGAAGATGCCCTTGTCCAGAAGGTCGAAAATCATCTTGATGACTTCCTTCTGGGTGGAAACGTCCAGAGCGGACGTCGGTTCGTCGGCGATTACCATCTGCGGGTTGAGCAAGGTGGAGATACCGATAACGGAACGCTGGCGTTCACCGGCGGTCAGCTGGATGGGGTAAGAATCGAGCACGCGCTTCGTGTCCATTCCGAACAGGTCGAAACGTTCACAGAGGCGGTCGTAAATTTCCTTGTGGTCGAGCTTCTTGCCGGGCTGCTGGTGAGCGGCAATCACGTCGGCGGCGATGTCCTTGATCTTGCGGACCGGGTTCAGGGCGTTGAACGCACCCTGCGGAATCATCGAGACCTTCTGGGCGAGAACGTTCTTGCGGACGTCTTCGACCTTGCGGTTCATGAGGGATTCCATCTTGTCGCCGCTCTTCACGCGCACGTCGCTCTTACCTTCGGGGTAGAGCGGCGGGATGCACATGCCCATGAGGCCGGACACGAGAGTCGACTTACCGCAACCGGACTCGCCCGCGATGCCGAGGATTTCGCCCTGCTTCATGGAGAAGCTGACGTTCGTAACGGCATGGGTCTTGTCGCCGAAGCGGCCCAGGTAATACAGGCTGAGGTTTTCTACTTCAAAAACATTTTCTGACATTTCGTTACCTCTTACTTGCGGAGCCTGGGGTTAAACACGCCTTCCATCGAAGTATTGATGAGGTAGAGCGCGAAAACCGTGAGGGTGATGATGATGGTCGCCGGGAGGAAGGCAATCCAGATACCGCCGGAAAGGGCACCGTTGTCCTTCGCCTGGTTCAGGATAATGCCGAGGCTCGTGGAATCCAGAGGACCGAGGCCGATCATGGAGATGGAGGCTTCGGAAAGGATACCGGAGGAGACCTGCATGATGAACACCATGAACACGTAAGAGAGCAAGTACGGGAGCACGTGCTTGATCACGATCGTGAGCGTGGAAGCACCGTTGATGCGGGCGAGCGCGATGTGGTCGCGGCTGCGCAGCGAGGATGCCTGCGCACGCACGGCACGGGCAGACCAGCTCCACGCCGTAAGGCCGATGATGAGGCCGATGAGCGTGAGAGAACGTCCGTCCTTCACAGCGGAGCTGATGAGCACGAGAATCACGAACTGCGGAATCACGATGAAGATGTTGGTGAGCATGTTGAGGACTTCGTCAATCCAGCCGCCGCGGAAACCGCCGAACAGGCCGACAAGCACACCAATCGTCGTCGCAATCACACCGGCGACAAGACCCACATAGAGCGAGGAACGCAGCCCGGCGATGAGCAGGGAAACGTAGTCGCGGCCAAGGTGGTCCGTACCGAGCAGGTGATCAGCGCTGGAACCGGCATAGGGGCCGGCCATCATATCGCGGGCGTTGATATCCACATGATAGAAGAGAGGGCCGAAGAAAGCGATCAAGAGCGTGATGAAGAAAATGGACACGCCGATCACGAACATCGGGGACTTGAGAAGATTTCTAAGAAGTTTACCCATGATTACTTACCTCCCATCTGGAGACCGGCCTTGACACGCGGGTCAAAGACGGCAATCAAAACGTCGACAGCGAAGTTAGCGACGAGCACGCAGGTCGAAATCATGAGCGTGCAGCCCTGAATCGTCGCGTAGTCGTTCTGCTGGATGGCGGTAAGCATCGCCATACCGAGGCCCGGGTAAGAGAAAATCATTTCGGTAATGAGGGCGCCGCCCACCATCGCACCGAGGCTCTGGGCAAGACCAGTGAGCTGCGGGAGCATGGCGTTGCGGAACACGTAGCTGATGATCTTGCCTTCACGGAGACCCAGCCACTTCGCATACTTCATGTAGTCGGTACCAAGTTCATAGATGGACATGGAACGCATACCGGTTGCCTGACCCGAGAGAAGAATCGGGAACACCGAGAAGAACGGAAGGACGTAGTAGAACCCGACGCTCTTGATGTTGCTCCAGGTGAAGGTGAGCTCCGGAATATCCGGGCTGTAGGCGCCCATGGCCGGGAACCAGCCAAGCGTGATGGAGAAGAGCGCCACGAGCAACATACCGAACACGAAGAACGGCACGCCGTTGAGGAACATGGCGCAGGGGAAGAACACCTTGTCGAAAATTCCGCGCTTGTAGGCCGCGAAGGCACCGAGAAGGTTACCGACGATCCAACCGAGGATAATGGTCGGGGCCTGGATAGCGAGGGTCCACGGGAGGGATTCCTTGATAATCTCGGTAACCGGCTTCGGGTACTGGCTGTAAGAAAGGCCGAGGTCACCCTTGAACACGTTGCCGATGTAAGAGAAGAACTGAGACAGGCCCGAAGCGAGTTTCGGGTCGCTCTTGAGGACCACCTGGTCCACCATAATAGTATCCTGATGCTCGGTCTGGACCTTTTCCATGACGGCGACTTGTTCGACCTTCGCGACCTTCTTCTTGGTCTTCGGGTCCTTTTCCATCACGGGCTTGCCCTTCGCGTCGAGAACCGGCTTTTCTTCAAAGACCGGATTGCCCTGTTCATCGAGCTTCTGGCGTTCAACCATCACCGGGTTGCCTTCGGCATCGACGTCCTTGACCACCCTAAACACGGGCTTGCCCTGTTCGTCGAGCTTCGGAACCTTGATCGTCTTGACCTGGCCGTTTGCATCGACCTCAGGTTCATAGATAACGTTGCCCTGATCGTCAAGTTCAGCCATACCGAAAGCCTTGAGCAAGGCTTCCTTCTTGAGCTTGGCCTGATCCGGAGTAAGACCCTGAGCGGCCTTACCCATGATGATGTCCACAGGGTTGTTTTCACCCATGCGCGGCAGGGCGAAGTTGATTGCAACAGCTACGACAAACGTCAGAAGATACCAGAAAGCCTTCTGCAGGACATAGCGTAGCATAGGATACTGTTTAAGCATTTATAGTCCTTTTATTTTCCTTTGAATTACTTGAGCTTCAGGTTCCAGAGAACCTTCGTGCCAGAAGCGATCCACGGCAGCTGGGCCGGAGCGTAAGCGTTGTCGGCAGAGGGCCAGTTGGTCCACACGCGGTCACTGAATTCGTAGAACTGTTCCGGGAGGTAAGCGAGCGGAATAGCCGGCTGGTCTTCCATGAAGATCTTGTTCAGTTCGCGGTAGGCTTCGGCCTTCTTGGCTTCGTCGGTCATGAGCGGAATTTCAGCAAGGAGCTTGTCCACTTCGGGGCGGAATTCCTTGGTGCCCGGCTGGTTGTAACGGCCAATGTTGGTGCCGGCCCAGTCACCGAGCTTCTGCCAGTCACGGCTAGACATGACTTCGTTGAAGCGGCTCCACGGGAGAGACGGAGAAACGTCGGCAGTCGGCTTGTGCATGATGAGGTCGAAGTTGCCAGTGCCCATGGCAGGCCAGTACTGACCGCCATCCACGAAGCCTTCACGAACGTCGATACCGGCCTTGCGCATGCCTTCGACAGCGATAGACACCATGGCTTCCCAGTCGGTCCAACCGGCCGGAGAGGTGATGAAGAGGGTCGGAATCTTTTCGCCCTTGGCGTTTTCCATGTGGTCGAGCGTACCGTCGTCCTTGAACACGGACTTGTAACCAGCTTCGGAAAGCATGGCCTTCACGGTGTTGAGGCGTTCGGCTTCGTCAACAATGTTGAGGTTCACACCGATCTTAGCATCTTCGGCGTTGATGTACTTGCCTTCGAGGTTCGTCGGCATGATGAGGCCCGGCTGGAGCTGGGACGTGTAGTTGGAAACGGCGAACTGGCGGATGGCGTTGTAGTCAATCGCAGTAGCGAGAGCACGACGGAAGCGCTTGTCGTTGAGCGGTTCCTTCATGGTGTTGATCATGAGCATGGGCATAGCGCCCGGCATGAAGAACGGAGCGTCGTTCAACCAGGTGTGCACGCCGGCGCCCTTGAGGTCACCGATACGCGGAATGAAGGACATGGAAGCGTCGAGTTCACCCTTGCGGAGAGCGATGGTGTTGTGTTCGTTGCTCTTGTAGATCGGGTGGACGATGAACTTCGGAGCCGGGAGCTGGCCGTTGTGGAGGGCGGCGTTGCCCCAGTAGTCGTCACGACGTTCGAGGATAATCTTGTTCGCAGAGTAATCCTTGATGGTGTACGGGCCAGAAACGACCGGGTTCTTGTCCATCGGGAGCTTCTTGACTTCGTCGAGGCCCTTTTCGGCAACGAGCGGTTCAAACACGTGAGCCGGCACGATACGGATGGCCTGGAGGAGGTCCATCACAGAAAGCGGGTTGTTGCGCTTGTCCTTGGCAACGATGAAGGAAAGGCGTTCGGCAACAGGCGCATCCTGGGCTGCCGGTTCGGCCTTGAGGGTATCCACGTGGATTGCGGAAATCTGTTCGGAGGTGTTGATGGCGCCGTTCGCGAAGATGAACTTCACGTCGTTGGAGTTCACCTGCTTGCCATCGCTCCACTTGGCAGCGGGGTTCAGGTCGACCACGATGCTGTCGTTGTTGGAAAGTTCAGGAACGAGCGTACCGAGGAGGGCTTCCACCTGACCGTTAAGAGTGTTATAGGTGACGAGCGGTTCGTACACCAGGTTGAAGCGACCGCCAACGGGCCATGCGGCCATCCAGCTTTCGGCGAGCGGGTTGAACGTAGCGGGAGCACCCCACTGCTGGCCAGACAGATAAAGTGTCTGCTTACGGGGCAAAGAGCCATCGGCAGCCTGCTGCTCGCTGCTGCTGTCGCACCCGAAAAGGGCGGCCGTCGCCGAAACCACGACAGCGGTCTTGACAATCGATTTCATTCCAATCATGTGTATCCTCTTATTGTAAGCCTATTTACGACTTTTGATGAAAATTCGGAACTAATATAGATTTAAACGTATTGTTTGTTGTCCCCCATACTAAAAAAATACGTTTACAAGCAGACACAAACGCGGGTACGGCACCGCCCCTCCTCGTCTTTGCCGCCCGAATGATTACGAAAATTTACAAACGTGTATGACAAATAATATAAGCGCAACAATCGGCCATTGTCCGCCGCTTTTTTGGGGAATCATTCCTTCTTCTTTTTTCTTTCTCTTATCGCTTTCAGTTGTTCTTCGGTGCAGAAGCCAGAGATGAAGAATCTTGCGGAGCCGGAAGCGTTTAATCGAACATAACTTGAATCATAATCGACATTCCATTTTATGTTAAAGTAATGTCCAAACAGGCTGTCTGTTTCAAGTTCATATTTTTTAGAGAACCATAAAATTTTTTCATAAGATTCATAAACCATTTTCTCTGAATAATAGCTCGGCATACACCTTGCCGGTTTTGCCTTGTCAAATACCGAATTCACAATCATCGATATAGGACCTACAAAAAGGTAAGCGTAATCCGGAAGTATGGAATGATAATAATCATATGAGCATTGGGAATACGAAAACAAATATGGTTTATTCGACTTATACTTCTCCAAAACCCAATGATCCGTTTTGTCATCGTCCTCCGTAAAGCAATACTCACCAAACACCTCTTCTGAAGAAGAAGACATTGGCCCTTGCGCATAAGCACAAGCGAAAAGAATAGCTAACCATAAACTAATCCATCGGACATGTGTAATGATTACTATATCCTCCTATGCCATGATTAACAAATATTCACTTTCCCTGTTTTTTATCAGGACACCGGCCAATAACCTTCGCCTTAAATAGCTTTGTGAATTTATATGAGTGTATCTCTGAGAATATCCTCACCGGATTTTTCTTTATTTCAAGAATAAACCTTGCTTCAAGCATTCGCCCATCAATCTGTTTTTCACTGGTTTCACAATTATGAGAAACATTCTGCGACAGTTTAGTTATTTTCTTGTCGCTAAAATAATCTTGAAGTTCTTTGCATGTTTTAATATACCAAAGAGGTTCAAGGGTATTGCAATTCCATTCTTTAGGGAACTCGACTTCATAGACTTCATCCAGGTCCATTTGTGGGTGCCATTTGTCATCACATACTACAAATTTATCGACTTCAAGCAATGGCAACTCAATGTCTATATTGCGCTTGATTTTCAAATCAAGGGAACCATCTTTTGCCACTTGGAAGCAAAATTCCGCAACATCTTCTTTTGACGACAATGTTTGCGCCCAGCTAACGGCCAAAGCATTTGCCGGCATAAGCAACATCATCAAAAGGATTATGAATGTTTTGTAAATCATCTATTTTATAATCTCACAACCCGTCAAATCGTATTCTTTATTTAATATGGTCTCCTTTGTCGGGCACGTTAATGTTGTTGGATTTTTTCCAAGAATCACTTGTCTTTTTCCCGTTCCCTAATTATTTCCAGCTGTTCTTCAGTGCAGAATCCGGAAATGTAAATTTTAGTGGAGCCTGAATGATTGTGGCGAACATAATTCGAGTCGTAAGTGATTTCCCAATCTAAATCATGAAGTCCTTTTAAATCAAGGGGCTCCGACATTTCCTTTTCTGATTGCGATTTAAATTCATCTATAGAAAAAAAATCCCTACTAAAATTTTCTTTTGAACATCTCGATGGTTTTATTTTATCGTAACTTGAGTTACTAAACATGTTTACAAAACCATATGAGGAAACAGAAAGCGAATATTTGCCTTTATAAGAACATGGAATATAAGAGAACAAGTAAGGCTTATTTTCCTTATATTTCTTTAGTTTCCAAACAACCCCATCTTTTAGCAATTCTTTAGCAAAACAATATTCACCAAATACCTCTTCTGAGGAAGAAGATTTCGACCCTTGCGCATAAGCACAAGCGAGAAAAACAGCTAGCCATAAACTAATCCGTTGGACATGTGTAAACATCGCTATATCCTCCTATACCATGATCTTTGTGAAAGCGTGACGCCATTGCGTCAAGCTTTTTTTGGCCTTCATTAAGTTTTTCTGTTAGCGATTGTTGAGTATCTATACCAGCAAGTTTTTTTTCAACTGCTTTTTTTACAGCTTTATCTTTCTCTGTTTTAGTCCATCCCTTTTTCAATTTTACAGTACATTCAAATTGATTAGTCATATTGATTTCCTCAAATATGACACAATTGTTGTAAAATTCATGACCCTCTTCATGTTTATCAAACTGGTTCTCTTCTTCACTTGTAGTTACATGCCCATTGGGAAACACGTATCCTTCTTTTACCGTCAGATGATCGTTATCCCCTAAAGTGGTTTCCGAAGTCACCGTATAATTTACGACAATCTTTGCATATTTGTCAGATTCATCAATGGGGTGATAATCGCTGTTGATCGATATTTTTACGTTTGGCCATGCACAAGTCATACCACCCACAAGATTTCCGTTTTCTACAATTCCATAGTTCTTTTTTAGCTTGATGTTGCACTTTTTTTTATCGTTAAATTCACTAGCATCATTTAATCGTCTTGCAAGATAATTTTTTTCTCCGCAGACCCATTCACCAGATGGAAGCCTGTCGCAAAGAGTATCACTGCTAGCAACTATGGTTCCCGAAACCCAAAGATCACTTCTCGAGTCTTTTTCTTCTTTGTACGGAATTTTTTTGTTAAAATAAGCCATTCTTTGTGAACTTCCATGAGTTCTCATACGACCAAGAGCATCGTACTTATTGCTTGTTATCATTAGATCAACATAATATTCTTTATTATTGTCATTCACCTTTTGATAATTCGCCCCTACGGCCTCTTTTTTCAGAAAACTTTCATCTATACATCCTTCAGCAATTACACCTTCCTCCTCAAACGGATCGTCGCAATCCACTTCTTCATACCACCAGCCAATATTCGCGGGTGTAAACGAGCCCTGCCAAAGCCAAGAATTCGAACACTCCGAACCACGGTCTGGATTACACTTGTAACAGGATCCATTGTACGCAAAGCATTGTGTCGTTGGATAATCGGGAACCGATTCAAACGCGAAACCTGGGCACTGCCCAATCCGATTGTCATCCTTGCGCTCTCCGCTTTCGCAATCAATTTCCGTGAAAAAATAATTATCGATATGCGAAGGTGAAACCCACGACCAAGCAGAACTGCATTCACTGGACGTTCGAGCGGCATTGCACCTATAGCATTTACCGTCATTCTCAAAACAGGAATTTTTCGAAGCATTTGACCTATCGGCAGACGACAGCGCTTGACACAAGGCGTATTCGCTTGACGAACTCAATTCTTCGGACGAGGAGGATTCCTCGGAACTAGAACTTTCCTCTTCCGACGATGAGGATTCTTCTGAACTTGAGGAACTCTCCTCAGACGAGCTGGAGTATTCCTCCGCACTTGAATAGGGCTCCGCACCCTCGCATTCGCCCACAACACACCATCCGCGATTAGAAAGTTCCGTTTCGTAATGCGGGATTCCATAAGATATCGCACAGGCATCAGACGAGTCCTGCAAAGCATCTTCGACCTCGGTTTCTGTTCCGAAACAGTCGTCATCATGCGGGAACCACTCGCCACGGCAATAGGCAGTCATTTTGCCCATATCAGGGAATGCCGGGGCAGCCTCAAGTACTAGATTCTCTAAATCACTGTATGAAACATTGGCGGGAAGCAGATGACGCATCGAGAAAAGGTTTGACTTGTTGGTTATCCCATTGATGGTTTCTTCAAGTATCGTTATCATCCTAATATATTCAATATACATTAGAGTATTCGCATCGTTGAATACGGGCGCCCACCAAAAGCCCGAGCCGTCATCATTTGAATAATAGAGTCTGATAACATTCCCGCTAAAATCGCATGTTCCGTTCTCGATGCCATTGCACCAATAGCCTTCCGAATAACCACATATGGGCATCTCAATCGGCAAATAGCCTTCCGCCAGTCCAAAATTGGCAAAGTCACAAGCGACAAGACGCCCATTTCCCGCACAAGTGCAATTCAACACGAAGATTTCATCTCGGTTTTGCATGTTCGGAAGGGCATTGTACACATCCAAATGCACATAGCCAAGCCTCGCGAGATCATTTCTCCTGTCGCCTCCTATTTCACAATAATCCGTAGGACCCGCCGAGGAATTACTGGAATCATCACAATGGCCTTCACCTTCATCACAGGAACCTCCGCTGCTGGAGCTATCGTAATTTTCGCTAGAGGAGGATGAATTCTCTTCGGAACTAGACGACGTCTCGTCTTCCTTAGAGGACGAACTTCCTGCCGAACTAGAGGACTCTAGAGAGGAGCTACTTTGATTTTCCGACGAGGAAGACTGTTCCGTTTCCGAGGAACTTGACTCCTCGCAACCAGGAAGAGTATGGTCATCTAAACCACAAGATTCCCTAGATCCGTTCAATGTGCTTCCCCAAGCATTTAAATCGGTCATACAATACATCATGGGAGTTTTGCAGTTTTCATTGCAATATTTCTTATTTTCTTCTAACTCTTCCAACATTTCTAAGGAGCTACATGTATTGCATGAGACCCGAAGAACAAAAGCATTCTCTACAAACCTTCCACCACATGTATTGTTAGAAGAACTTTCGGACACCGAATAAGAAAACTTTCCACCACCGCCACCATAACTTTCACAACTTTCTCAATAAGCTTCCGCGCCTTCAATAGCGTATTCTCTAGATTCATAAAGCAAGCAGTCAGCGAAAACTAAATGACAATACAAAAACAGAACAAGACAAATCCTCTTTATCATTTCTCTTCTCCTACAAATTTCACGTTCGGATATTTAGCTTTAACGCAACTCTTGTAATCCTCTGTTCCCTCTTTGAATTTAGCATCGCATTCACTAAAATCGTAAAGGCCTTTAGTCACAGGCCTTGGCGGAATCCCTTTAACAGTACCTTCTGTTGAAGAATTATTAGTTTCCGTCCGAGGACGATCGGAACTTTTTTCTTCTGGAATATTTTTTTCTTTCGAACACGCGACACCAAAGACCATCGCCACCAACAGAAGCAGAATCCTTTTCATGCCATATCCTCCTAACATGATTCATAAAACTTCTTATAAATATAATACTTTATCCAGAGAAACCTGTGTAAAATAACAAAGGAAGCCGCCCCCAGAGGGACGGCTTCTCTTTGCAATTTGCACGAATCAATTCAGCATGGATTCTATCGCCACTGACGTGGTTCCAGAATGACACGCCTTCACGATTGTCAAATTACTTCTTGCAGGACTTTTTGCAAGCGCACTTCTTAGCAGGAGCGGCAGCCTTGCAAGCCTTGCGCGGGTCACCGGCGTACACAGCATCCTTGCCGAGTTCTTCTTCGATGCGGAGGAGGCGGTTGTACTTGCACACGCGGTCCGTACGAGAGAGAGAACCAGTCTTGATCTGGCCAGCGGCGGTACCGACGGCGAGGTCAGCAATGAAGGTGTCTTCGGTTTCACCAGAGCGGTGAGAAACGATCGGGGCGTAGCCTTCGTCCTGAGCGCGCTTGATGGCGGCGAGGGTTTCGGACACAGAACCCACCTGGTTCACCTTGATGAGGATGGCGTTGGCGATGCCGGCCTTGATGCCTTCGTCGAAGATGGTCGGGTTGGTAACGAACAGGTCGTCACCGACGAGGTTGATCTTGCCACCGAGCTTGTCGGTCATGACCTTCCAGCCAGCCCAGTCAGCTTCATCGAGACCGTCTTCAATGGAGAAGATGGAGTACTTG
>CACXXH010000061.1 GCA_902771595.1 Fibrobacter succinogenes
TCCTTGAGCGTTTCTACCGGGGTAATGACCGTGTTCACATGAGTTGTCGTGGGGTAAATCGCACCGCACCCCAAGTAATCCGCCCCCTGTTCAAAGGCTTCGAGCGCCTGCGGCACGGTCTTGGTCGTCGCTCCGACAATTTTATCCGCACCCATCAGCTTGCGTGCCAAGCGCACCGGCATGTCGGACTGGCCAACATGAACTCCCTCGGCACCGATAGCGAGCGCCACGTCCACGCGATCGTCAATAATCAGCGGGATTCCGTAGCGTGCCGTAATCTCGTGTGTCGCCATGGCAAGTTTCATATACTCGCGGGTCGACTTGTCTTTTTCGCGCAACTGGATGATGGTCGCCCCGCCCTTGCAAGCGGCCTCCACCACGGGCAAGAAGCGTTCCTCGGGAACGCACGTGCTGTCGGTAATAAAATAAAGGGTCGTATCGAGGGATTTCATGTGCAAAAAATAGCAAAAAGGGGAATTATTTTGCATTCTAGCTTAAATTCCGCAAAAATTTTCGTTTTGTGATGAAAAAATAAGCTATTTTCTTGTTGTAAAAGGTTGGTTTTGCAAGGAATGTAGCACCATGCGCATGAAAAAGCAAAATAGAAGCAAATCCGGTTTCACCCTAATCGAACTCATGGTGGTAATCACCATCATGGGCATCATCTCCACAGTCGCAGTTCCAAACATCTTCGGTATGGTTGAAAAATCTAGAGAAAAAGTGGACCTGCTCAAGTTGTTTTACCTGAGGGACGCCCTTAATAGAGCCCTAATCGAAGATAATGGCGCTTTAACGAACAGCGCCTATATTACGGATGAAAAAGACCCTGACAAACGTGCCGAAAAAAGCAACAATCTTTCAAAAGCCTTGAAAGGGAATCAGGGCGTGACCCTATTCGTCATAGAAGTCAAGAATGGCGTTTCTATCAATGTGCAGGGGGCGCACGGCTCCGCAAACAACAGCGTCAACATGTGCCAACTGATAGGTGGTGGCGGCACGTGGTTCACCGCTTTGAAGGAATCTGGCTTTGACGGCGTTGCAGATATCGTGGCATCAAGACTCAACAAAACCGATTACAACAAACTGGACCAGTCGACTTCGTCTTATTTTGCAAAAAAAGATGGTTCTAATTGGCGCACGTTCCCCAAGAACCCCATGTTCATAAGTCAGTCCCTAAATCAGGGTGACTGCTCTGGCAACTACCGCCTCACGATGAACTTTCGATGGTCTGGCGGAAACGAAAGCAGCAATTCCGTTGAAGTAGCGTTACTTCCGAACGGTGGCAACATGAACAACAATGCGTTCAGGGCTTCGCATGGAGTCTGCTTCTCAACAGAAGGCGAGAACGCCTGTAAATCGTTCAGCAAAAGATGCAACTAGCCCTAGAAGATCTACCTTTCAGGCTCCAATCACACATACAAATAATCGTTCAAGACGGGCTGTAAACCTTCGCCCGAGATGTCTGAGTACATGGCGTTAAAGCTGCGGCCGTCGTTGATTTCGAACTGCTCGTCGCCGCCTTCCCCGTCATCGTGACCGCTATACTTACTTTCGTGGTCGCCAATACCGGTTGAAACGCCGGCGGAGACCTTCGTCGCACAGATTTTCACGATACCGTTGCGGAATTCCTTGCTTTCGCGGCTCGAAACCGTGATGCCCACGAACGGGAGGAAGATGCGGTAGGCGCAGAGCACCTGGCAGAGTTCCTTCTCGTGAACGTCGAGCGGGTCGATCTTGTCGTTGTTGATGATGGGGCGAAGTCTCGGGCAGCTGAGGCTCATCTCGGCATGCGGATACTTCTTTTGCAGGTAATACACGTGGAGCGCGCTCGCAAGTGCGTCGCGACGGAAGTCGGAGAGGCCGAGGAGAGCGGAGAACGCGACACCGCGCATGCCCGCCATCAGGGCGCGTTCCTGCGAGTCGAAGCGGTACGGGAATACGCGCTTGTGGCCTAGCAGGTGGAGTTTTTCGAAGCGCACCTTGTCGTAGGTTTCCTGGAAGACGGTCACGTAGTCCACGCCGCATTCGTGCAGGTAGCGGTATTCGTCCACGTTGACCGGGTAGACTTCCACGCCCACCATGCGGAAATACTTGCGGGCCAGCTTGCAGGCCTCGCCGATGTATTCCACGCTGCTCTTTGCGCGGCTTTCGCCGGTGAGAATCAGGATTTCTTCCATGCCACTGTCGGCGATGACCTTCATCTCGTGCTCGATCTGCTCCATCGTAAGCTGCATGCGCTTGATATGGTTGTAGCAGTTGAACCCGCAATAAACGCAGTAATTTTCGCAGTAGTTCGCGATGTAGAGCGGCGTGAAGAAATAGACGTTGTTGCCAAAATGCTTGCTCGTCTCGATTTTCGCCTTCGCGGCCATCTGTTCCAGGTACGGGGCGGCGGCAGGAGAAAGGAGCGCCTTGAAGTCTTCGAGCGTGCAGCGTTCATGTTCCAGCGCGCGCTTTACGTCTTTGCCGGTGTACTTGGAGTAATCGTAGTTCTCGGACTGCGAGAGGACTTTATCGGCGATGTCCGACTGGATGACTTCCATGCCGGGCAGGTAATCCATGATGTTGGTACGGGCGCTCGGATCGTTCTCGATGCGGTGCTTCTTGGCGAGCGCACCTTCCGAAAGGTTGCCGGAATCAAACAGGTAATTGTTGTCTTTCTTCTCTGAATTCATGGTATCAAGTGCCGGTCACTGGTTGTTGGTCACTGGTTACCGGTCGTTTGTTAGTCTCTTAAAAAACCGGTGAGCGGGTCGGAGGCGGAAGCCCCGCGCGTGAGAACGCGCCCAAGGCCTGCGAGGTAGGCCTTGCGACCCGCCTCGATAGCAAGCTTGAAACTCTGGGCCATCATCGGCAAGTCGCCCGCGGTAGCAAGCGCCGTGTTCGCCATGATAGCGGCGGCACCCATTTCCATAGCAGCACAGGCTTCGGACGGTTTGCCGATACCCGCATCCACGATGATGGGCAAGTCAATTTCGTCAATCAGAATCTGGATGAACTCACGCGTCGAAAGGCCCTTGTTGCTGCCAATCGGAGCGGCAAGAGGCATCACGGCTGCGGCACCCGCGTTAGCGAGGTCGCGCGCCACGTTCAAATCTGGGTACATATACGGCATCACCACGAAACCCTCCTTCGCGAGGGTTTCGGTCGCCTTGATAGTCTCGTAGTTATCGGGCAAAAGGTACTTCGTGTCGCGCATGATTTCGATCTTGACGAAATCACCGCAGCCGAGCTCGCGGGAAAGGCGCGCGATGCGGACCGCCTCGTCGGCGTTGCGGGCGCCGGACGTATTCGGCAACAGCGTCACACCCTTCGGAATGTAGTCGAGGATATTCTCGTGATCCTTCGTGTTCGCACGGCGCACCGCCAGGGTCACAATCTGTGCCCCCGCATCGCGCACCGCGGCTTCAATCAATTTGAGGGAATACTTGCCGGAACCCAGGATAAAGCGGGAACTAAATTCATGACCGCCGATAACAAGTTTGTCGTTCATATGGCCTTCATTCTAATTTTTTTCGGGGAGAAATATAGAATTTTTCGGGAAAGAACTACCGATCCTGACTTTCGTCAGGATGACTTCGGGCTAGAACTATTGATCCTGACCTGCGTCAGGATGACGTCGGGCTAGAACTACTGATCCTGACTTTCGTCAGGATGACTTCGGGCTAGAACTACTGATCCTGACCTGCGTCAGGATGACTTCGGGCAGAAAAATTCCAATGGACACTCTTGCCCCTACGGGGCGGCGGTGTGACGCCGTGTGACGTCGGGAATGCGGCTCTATTCCAGCCCGAGAATCAGGCGGATTGCAGTCAGGGCCTGGTGGGCGGCGCAGAGCATCACGCGCGGGGCTATCAACCCGATTCCGTCGGCCACATCGCTCCTGCCATCGCCGCAGACATAAAAACGCTTCGTCACCTTGCGGGTCGAAATTTCATTCCCGCTGCCATAACCTGCCATGCCGGAGGCCGCAACCAGGAACTTTTCGGGCATCGTCTCAAGCACCGTATTCACAAGCGTCGCCTTCGATTCGGCGACATCGAACGCCTCGCAGATTACATCGGCACCGCCCACGATGCGGGCCACATTTTCGGCAGTCAACTTTTCAAAATGCGTCTCATACTCCGTGTAAGGCGCAATCTCTTTCAGGTTCGCAAACAAAGCATCCGGCTTCGGGAGCCCCACCTGGCATGCCTTGTACTGCTGGCGGTGCAGGTTCGTCACATCGACGCAATCGAAATCGATGAGGATGAGTTTGCCGACACCGGCACGCGCCAAGGATATCGCGATATTCGAGCCGAGCCCGCCAAGCCCGCAAACGGCAACCGTCGCCGCCTGCAATTTGCACACAGCATCAGCACCTTGCCGCTTTTCAAGCGCAGCAAGCATCTCTTCGCGGGAAGGCATGCGAGAAACCATCACCCGCCACCTACGAAATTCACGACCTCGACAACATCGCCGTCGGCAAGCACCGTCTCGGCATACTTCGCCTTCGGAACAATCTCCTCGTTCCGTTCCACAGCGATGCGCACCGTATTGTAGCCCGCTTCCGCAAGGTATTCGGCAACGGTCTTGCCCGCCGCATCGACACTCTGTCCATTAATGGTAAGCATGCGCCAAATATAGGAAATCAAAATGAGACAAGAGCTTTTCAAGCAGGTATAATTCATGCAAAAAGACTAAATCCGTCCCCTGTTATGGGATTTTAGAAAAAAAAGTCTCTTGCAGATTCACCCAACACACTTTGACAAAAATAATCAAACATTAGATTTCATTCCCTCACAGGCAAATTTAACGATAGCGACAAAAAGCAAAATGCATTTCAATACACAATGTTGCACAGCAAGCATACAACCGCACAACAGAACAAATTTATTCTTAAAATTTTTAATTTATTTTCACAAATATTACTTTATACACACCAAAAAATAAATTATATTTCCGAGCCAACAAACACACAAAAAAAGAAATGGAGAATAAATGAATAAAAAAATCTTTCTATCGACATTACTTGCATTAGGGGTCACCTCAAGTTTTGCTGTTGCACACCCAAGAATAGGCGTTCTTTCAAAGGATTGCAGCATTTATGGTGTTTATAACGGCGACAGGCAAAAAGACGGAGTGATGTTCGCTCTTGATACAGAAGACAGCAATGACGCATCAGCGGTGAGCACTAACGATCCAAATTCTAGCAAGCCCGTCTTTTTGTCAGGCGGAAAAATGGTTTTCTTTTATTGCGCAATAACTCTTTTAGAAGATAATATTCCTAGAACTCCTTTCGACTACATCGTGCTTCGATTAGACTCTCAGTGTCCTAGTGGAACCTACCCATTTTCACGCTATCACGACACACAAGATCACGGTAGTAATTTCAACAATAGCCCTCTACTTTGGCCAAGCGTCATTGGCGAAAGTACCGCCGAGTTAAAGTATTGTTTCGTACCCAAAAATCCTAATTCGAAGCTAAAGCATCCTTTCCAGAATTACAATTCCCCAGAAGTCCCTCCTCGATATGGTGTCTTCACCTCCATATCTCCAATAAGCAGTTACCATTACTATTACCTCATCCACGTAGATGACGAAGACTCCAACAATCAGACTAAATTCATTTGGGGAAAAGAGTTGGAAAAGAACACCGCTCTTCAAAATCGTGTTCAACAAATTATTTACGGCAAAGACAACACATATTACCGTGCAATCTTGTGGCCGGGAGCAGTTTCCTATACTCTGCCCAAAATGGCGAATGCAGAAAACATCGACACACCTAAGGCAGAACTCAAATCTGGTTCTGCAGAAATCAAGAGCGCCGATTACAATACAATCGTCTTTGAGCTCAAATCTGCCGGTAACACCAAGATTTCCATCAGGAATATCAATGGTACCGAAGTTGCAAAAATCAACGAACAGAACCTTAATGCAGGCGTTCACTCCATTAACTGGAATTCCGGTATCATGATGCCTCGTGGTCGCTACATTGTAACCATTCAGCACAATGGTTCAACCAGTGCCAAGAGCATCATGCTGAAATAACACAAAATATCACCCTATACGGGATTTATTTCTCATACCGTCGACCTTTCTGGTCACGGTATTTTTGTTTTGGTCCACGCGGTATCTATTCCATCTCCCATTTCAATACGGGGTACCCATCATTGAGTTCGGAATCATAAGCGAATTCGTCGCCGAGAAGTGCGGCAAAATCATCTGATTTCATTTCATCAGCAGTTTTGGGCGTTGCAACACCACCACCGTTATTGAGACCGAAAGGTTCCTGCTCACCTTGCTCCAAATAGTAATAATCCGCCATTGTGGTGTTATAGTTGTAGCCAATCATCAGACCGACAAGCGAATCTCCATCGACTTTACCGGTGGAATAAGCGGAACTGGTGACGCCTTCTTCGTTATCTCCAATAATCCCTCCTACATACATCGATCCAACAACAGTTCCTACATTATAGATGGAAGAAGTCGTTGATAAACTTAAATAACCAGCAATCCCGGCTGTATATTTTTTCCCTTCTATTACGCCCTGGTTTCCAGCACTTTTTAACGTTCCAGCACAATAATGTCCCGCAATACCCGCTGTTCGTTCTTCACCAACAATTTTTCCAACATTTAACAAATTGGTTGTGACTCCACACTTGTATGAACCACTACAATAATCACCCCCACATGAACCAAAGACCCCTCCAACGTATATTTTTCCAATAACATCACCAATATTAACAAGTTCATCTGAATTAATCGTATATGAACTTACATAACTATAAGCACCTTTTCCTGCAACACCAGCAACATATTTTTCCCCTTCGATATAACCATAATTTTTACAACTATCAAGAGTTGCGTTATACGTTAATCCAACAATTCCAGCAATATAGTTTTTCCCCTTTATTGCACCATAATTATGGCAATCTCTAATAGAAGCCTTTTGGGGATAAGGACCGTTAGACTGCCCCGCAATTCCACCTATATTTTCTGTTCCCGTTACAGAAGCAAAGTTTTGTACCGCAGCTATGGAACCACCACTATTTCCTGCAATTCCCGCTGTATTTTTACCACCACTTACCCATGAATCCTTTAAAAAAAGATTCAAGACTTGTCCCTGATTATTTCCAAACAATCCATTGTGCGTACTCGTGGTATTGATAAACATCCCGCGAACAGTGTGTCCGTCGCCATCAAAATTACCATCAAAGCCAACGCTCGAATTTCCAATAGGAGTCCACTTATGGAGTTTGGTTGAATCACCAACCAAGGCGCCCTTGTCATCGATGACATCGCCTTTGTTCAGTTTGATATCGGCCCCAAGCTTAAAATACTTTCCCTGATAAGCCTTATCGCTCGAATTCACGACAAAAGAGAGATGTGCCAGCTGTTCCGCAGTCAAAATAATGTACGGGCTCAACTTAGTTCCCGCGCCGCAAGCGAAATCCTTCGCCGTAGTTCCATCCCAAGGTTCGCCAGACTCGCCAACACAATCACTATTATCCGACGCGCTACTGGATGATTTTTTCGTTTCCGTCTTATCGCTGGAGCTGCTCTTCGCCTGTTTGCCTGAGCTACTCGAAGAGCCCTTTTCACTCTCCTTGCTTTCGGAACTAGAAACTTTTTTGCTAGAACTACTAATTTCAGATGATTCATCATCTTTCGGAGCGGAGACCGTATGCGTACAAGCAACGAGCATCACAGCAAATCCCAATATTCCAAGCAAAGAATAGCGCATAAGAACCTCAAAACAGTCTATCCACCAAATATATATTAAGCAAATTAAAAAGAACGTACGGGGAATATTCCAACACAGACGTTCAGCGTCGTTCTAGCCAATCTTCCCTTGTCATGCAGCTCACATGACCGGTACGTTTTTCGTGCAAGAGCGGCACGTCGACATTCTCCGTTTTCCACTGGTACCGGAATCCGCATTTTTCCTGGACGCGTTTCGACTTGACGTTGCCCTCATAGTAACCGACCCAGACTTTTTTCATGCCAATATCTTCGAAGGCATGGCGGAGCAATTCCCTCACGGCCTCCGGCACTATGCCTCGACCCCAAAACGGCTTGCCAAGCCAGTAACCGAGTTCACATTCGTCATCGCGCTCGGCCAAATCGGCATGTCCATTCAATTTCAGCTCAATCGCGCCGATAGCCTTGCCGTCCGTCTTCAGGCAAATGGCGTATGCCTCCTTGCCGTTAAACACGTTCTTGATTACATCGAGGCTTTCGTCGACGCTTCGGTGTGCAGGCCAGCCTGCAATCGGGCCTACATCCGGATCCTTGGCATATTCGAACAAGCTATCCGCATCGCCGCATTCCCAGCGGCGCAAAATCAAGCGTTCCGTTTCAAGTTCCATAAGTCAAGCAATCCCGTCGCTAGAACATCACCCTGTAGCGGATTTGCTTTTCGAAGCGGCGGCCCTTCAGGTCGCGATACCCTCCGGCTTTTTGCGAACGCAAATCGTTGCGGTATACGACAGGGCGCGCGGTATTCCGGATAGCAATAGAACTCGTATCCTTCACGCCTTCATCGAACTTGATGTTGCCAAGGAGCGTTTCGCCGCCGAGGCCTTCCGCGGTCAGGTAGAAGTCCTGCACGCCCTTGAGTTCCGGCATGTTGGAGCAGCGCACGTCAATCCACTTGCTTTCATCGCCCGCCGAGGGCAAATCGCACTTGGAAATCACGTCGCCCTTCTTGCTTTCCTTGCGGATGTTCAATGTGCCACCGGCTCCGTTCTTCACCTGCACAAGCACGCCCGGGCCCACGATGGAATCCGTAATCACGTTCTCGAAAATCGCATAGCCGCCGTCCTTGATGGCGAACTCGTCCTTGTCCGTCAAACGCACGCGGATGCCGTTATCGAAGCCGTTCGCAGGAATCGTGTCGCGGATGATGCGTAAAAAGTCGAGCCTGTCGAGTTCCGCATAGTGCTTGCCCTTCGTAATCTCGATAAAGTTCGAACCACGCTTGAGTTTCGTGGGGATGTACACCACCGACTTCTCGGGGAACGCGCTCCACGCGCCCGTCAGTGGCAGCTCGATTTCCTGCTTCTTGCCATTGATGCTCACGAAATGCGAGCTACCGTTAGCGCCGTCTTCGGTCCAGTTGTTATCGTAACGGTAACGGATCAGGTAATCGCCCGTCTGCGGAATAATCATCGGCAAACGAATCTTGCTGTCTTCATAGTTGATGTAGGCGCAGAACTCGCCATTCGAGGCCTTGGAACTGCTGGAAATATCCACATGCGTCAGGGCACCGTGTTCCGCTTCGGCACTCAGATAACGCCCCAGGAAGGGCTGCCCGAGTTCAGGCCAATTGTCATCGGTATAGACGATGTCGCGGACCTGTATGTAGGAATTGCCACCGTCGTTCTTGTCGTAGTAATGATTCACAAAACGCTGGCGGTTCACGTCCTGGAACGCCTCGCCGCCCGCAGGCCCGTAGTAGCGCCCGTAACGGCTCAACAAAATCGTGCCGCCGCCATTCAAGAGCGCCTTGCCGCTACGGTCCACATAACCACCATCGATGCGGTTGGAACGCCCCACCGTCGTCTTGTAGGAATTGTTCTCGAGGTCGGCGCCCTTCTTGCAGCAGTTGTCCCACGCCGTAAACAGGTAGTAGTAGCCATCATGCTCGATGAGGCTTGCGCCCTCGATACCCGCGCCGCCGCGGTTCGCGATGTTGATCATTTTCGCGCCGTTCTTCACCTTGCCCGTCGTCTCGTCGAGTTCGAGGATATGGATACCCGTGCCCCACGAACCGAACGCCATCCAGACCTTTCCATCCAAGTCTTTGAGGACAGCCGCGTCAATCGCGTTGTACGAATCGCTCTTGACCGTGTGAAGACGAACGAATGCCCATCTCGGAGCCGCAATAGTACATGCGGTATTCCCCGCCAATGTAATGAATATCCGGAGCCCAGATGTCTATCATGTTCGGCGCGTACTTGTAGAGCCATCTCGAAAATTCAGGCATGGCGGGCTCGCCGTTCTTCCAGTTCAGCGCATCTTCGGAAAACTGCATCAGCATGTGGTTATCCGTCGTCGCGAGCGCATAGCCATCCTCGTAACGGATAATATCTGGGTCATGCCCCGCCCAGCGAGTCTCCTTCGCATACCAATCGGCCGCAAAGGCCTGCCCCGCCAGCAGTGCAGAAAGTACAAAAACCACGTTGAATCTTTTCATAACGCCTCGCTTTCCACACATCCAAGGTAAATATACAATAAAAAATAGATAGAAGAATGCGACTGGAGGCAACTGGACTGACGTTTGACTTGTGGAATAAATTATATTGTTTACAACTTTCAACATTCTACTGGGGCGATGACTGCATGGCTAGATTCGGTAAAATTGCTGCTATAGGTTGCCTTATTCCGATAGGCCTTGTGACTCTTATTCCGCTTTTTGCATGGGGATATTTTAAACTCATCGATATCGACAGCAAGTGGATTGAGAAGGAAATCTCGGACGCTTTTGAGAAAGAAGAATTCTCGTTTGACGCTCAATTCGAGTTTCATCAAGAAGGTTCTTCATCGGAAGATATAACATCACTCATCTTACTAGGGACCTTGAAGCAAAAAAGTCTTTTTGGAAAGGAATTGCCAGTAGCTTTGCAAACGAAAGATAACGGCAACACCTGGAAAATGGTGAATAACAGCATAGGCGCAGATTCGGATTTTAGAGACGGTGCAGAAAGTTGGGAATATTTCGGGGTGGCCGTATTGAACGGGAAAATCGGAAAAGTTTACTCGAATGTAAAGGATTCCGTTTCCTCGTTTGGCAAATCGATTATTTTAGAAAAGAGAAGCACATACAATAAGCATTTTGGGGATTGCAGCAGCGAACTGGTTTTTGCCCAGGAAGACCCGAACTGGTTTATTTGCGGATATGACAACAAGTATTCTTCGGCACACGAAATTCGCGTCTTACATAAGACAGAAGGTTCATCCAAGATACAAAGTTCATTTCCCAACAAATGGCATCTGTTTCGTACAGAAAATGGGCGCATATACGATTTTCACGTCAAGGGAAACATGATGGCAGCAGCCATCGTATTCGATAGAGGTCCTACAACTTGGCTGCACTACCTGTACTATAGCGTCGATGGCGGCAAAAACTGGAAAAACGAAAAGCTTCCAAATATCTCTGACGCACGCTTGGTAATCAGTGACAATAAAATTGCGGTACTCGGGTTAGAAAACTTCTACAACGAAGGCTGGGTCCGCGTCCATATTTTAACAATGCCGAATCCGAAAAAATAAGTCCGTTGGTATCATGAGTACAAAGAAAAAGATTGCCATTATAATTTTCGCCATCCCTTTCATCGCGTCTATCTTGATTGCGGTCAAGTTTTGTTTGTTCTTGTCGGATATAGAAATGCCTTCAGAAGCGTTTATTGAAAAGACCGTCAAGCCTACGGAATTTAAGGATTTTATCGTAGATGAAATGAAGGTGCAGAACCTCGACACAATCTATCTATTCGGCACATACCGCGACAAGGGCGTTTCCGTTCTCAGAACATTCGATGGCGGCGCTTCTTGGAATGCAGTCTTGATTAATGACAAGTCTTTTTTGTCGTCATTCTTTCTCATAGAAGACTATGCGATTCTAGATAATTACGAGCAGCAGGGTGCTACTGAAAGTTCGATATACGTTTCGAACGGAGATTACTCAGAGTGGAAATTTATCGGAAGCTACAAGCACAACGAGGGCAAGTATTTTCAGGCTTCCCGTATAAAAGATTCTACGCAGACCGAACATCTGGAATTCATAGCCGGGCAGAGGAATTCGCCCCACCCGGCATCTTTCGTCCGTCATGGAAATGCGCTATTTGCAAGGGGCGACACTAGCTGGATTGTCGGTTCCATGCGCAACCAACTCTTTTTTTACCGACTAGAGAACGAAAAGGCGCAATTGCAACTGAAAACTGATTTCACGGACGACGAAGAAATCCATCTTTCATTTGATGATTTCTTTGTAGAAGACAAATTCATTGCAGTCATCGTTTCGGACGACAAGAGCACTTTAAATTTAAATAGGCATTCATTCCTATTCTACAGCGTTGACGGCGGTCGCTCCTGGAAAAAGGAAAAAATCTCGCCGACTAAAATTTTTTACAGAATCCAACTTGATGGCGACAAGATTGTTCTTGCTTATTGCAATTCGTCGTATTTCTCGCTCACGATCTTGGCCCTGCCCATCCATTCATCTGCTCAAGAATAAACGAAGGCTTCTTCAAGAAAGCGTTTTTTGCTTTACGCCATCTTGCTCGCATCAATCGCCTTGCCGGATTCGACCTTGCCCGCAAAGAAACTGTAGGCCGCCGGCACGATGAACAGCGAGAGGAACGTGGCGAACGTGAGGCCACCCGCAATGGCGACACCCATCGCGATGCGGCTCGGGGTGCCGGTCATGATGAGCGGCACCGCGCCCAACACCGTCGAAAGGCTCGTCATGAGGATTGGGCGGAAGCGGCGTTCCGCCGCCATCCGAGCCGCTTCAAGCTTGCTGCACCCGGTATTCGCCGCAATCTGGTTCGCAAATTCCACAATCAAGATACCGTTCTTCGTCACGAGCGCGATAAGCAATATAAGCGCAATCTCGCTGAAGATGTTGAGCGTCTGCCCCGTAATGTAGAGGCAGGTGAGCGCACCCGCGAGCGCGAGAGGCACCGTAAAGAATATCACGAAGGGAGCGCGGAAGCTTTCGAACTGTCCTGCAAGCACCAGGAACACGAGCGCAAGTGCAAGCAGGAACACGATGTAGAGGCCGCTGGAACTTTCCTCGAATTCCTTCGAGGAGCCGCTCAATGCGGTACTCACGCTCGGGTAATCCTTCAGGAGCCTCTTCGCAATGCGTCGCATCTCTTCCACGCCGTCGCCAATCGTCTTGCCGGGTACGAGACCCGCCTGGATGGTGGCGGCAGAGAATCGGTTGTATCGCGGGAGCGACGGCGATGCGGACTGTTCGCTGAACGTGATGAAGTTGTCGAGGCTCACGAGTTCGCCCTTCCCGTTCTTCACGGTAAGCATCGAGATGTCCTCGGGCGTGCTCCTGTATTGGTAACCCACCGCACCAATGATATCGTACTGGCGGCCATCCTTGTAGAATTCGCCGTAGGTCTGATCGCTAATCGCAAGCTGCACCGCCTGGGCGATGTCGTTCACCGAAACGCCTTCCTCGTTCGCCTTGTCGCGCAAAATCTCGATATGCAGTTCCGGCTTCGTGAAGCGCAGGTTGCTGTTCACCACACTGAATACGGGGCTATGGCTAGCCTCTTCTTCGAACTTGGGCACGAGCGTACGCAACATTTCGATATTCGGGGCCTGCAGCACGAACTGGACCGGAAGGCCACCGCGCTGCGTACTGATGCTCTGCGGTTCGAACACCATCACGCGCAAGTCGGGGTACTCATTTCCGAGAATCTGGATGGCATGTGCAATCTCGCTCTGCGGGCGACGCGCCTTCTTGTTGTCGTTGAGCGAAATGCGGATCATGGAACCGCCCGCGCTACGGGCACCTGCCTGGACTTCCATGTACTCGTTGGTGTCCATGATGGCGGTCATCTCCTCGACAAAAGCATCGGCCATGCGCTTGGTACGCGAGAGGCTTACGCCTTCGGGCATCGTGGTATTCACCATGATGGCACTCGAATCCTCTGTCGGAGCCATTTCGCTACTCATGTTGTTGAAGCAGAAATACGCAGCCACAAGCAAGCCCGCCACAATCGGGAAAAGCAGGTAGCGCATCTTGAGGAATAGCCCCAGGAGTGCGGCATAGACGCGGTTGAGCCAGTCGAAGAACGGCTCGGTAACGCGGTAGAACCAGCCCTGCTTCTGGCGACTCAGGAACTTGGAACAGAGCATCGGCGAGAGCGTGAGCGCACAGAGCGTCGAAAGGAACACCGTACCGATCATCACCGCCACGAATTCGCGGAACAGGAGGCCCGTAGTACCGCCGAGAGCCAGCACCGGCACGAACACCGCCATCAACACGACCGAGGTCGCAATCACCGCGAAGAAGATTTCGTTCGTCCCCGCGACAGCCGCCTGTTTGGGCGTCATGCCGTTTTCAATCTTGTGGTAGATATTCTCCACAATCACGATGGCATCGTCGACCACAAGGCCAATGGCAAGCACGTTCGCAAGGAGCGTAAGCACGTTGATAGAGAACCCGCAAAGGTAAAGCACGAAGAAGCTTCCGATAACGGCCACCGGCACCACCACCATCGGGATGAGCGTCGTGCGAGCCTGGCGCAGGAAGGCGAAGATAATCGCAATCACCAGCAGGAACGCGATGAAGATGGTCTCCACCACTTCCTTGATGGAGGCGCGGATGTTAATCGAAGTATCGCGACCGTACAGCAGGAACACGCCCTCGGGGAGTTCCCTGCGGATGTCCTCGACGCGCTTGTAGAACTCGTCGGCAATTTCCACATGGTTAGAACCGGGCTGTGCCACAATGGCAATCGAAATCGTATTCTTGCCGTTGCGCTTGAAACCCGTGCGCGTATCCTTCGGTTCGTAATGGATATCCGCCACATCCGAAATGCGGATGACAGTACCGTCGGCAGCCGTCTTGATGGCAATGTTCTTGAATTCCACCGGGTCGATGACACGACCCAGCGTACGGATGGAAAGCGTAGTCTCGCTACCTTCGATGCTGCCCGAAGGGAGTTCGAGGTTGCCCTTCTTGAGCGCCGCCGACATCTCCGCGCCGGAGACACCGAGCGCCTGCATGCGCACCGGGTCAAGCCACAGGCGTACCGTCGGCTGCTTTTCGCCCCAAAGCATCACTTCGGACACGCCGGGAATCGTCTGCAGGCGTTCCTTCACCTGATTGCGCGCTATCTCAGAGACTTCCATTGCATCGTGCGTATCGCTCACGAGGCTCGAAATGAGAATCGGGTCGGAATCGCTGTCGGACTTGTAGACCGTCGGTTCGTCCACGTCGTCGGGGAGCCTGCGGCGTACGCGGCTCACGCGGTCGCGGATTTCGTTGGCGGCCGCCTCCAAATCCATGCCCGTCTCGAATTCAATGCTGATGTACGAGAAACCGTCGCGACTCGTGGAAGTAAGCGCCTTGATGCCCGAAGCACTGTTGATGGAAGATTCTAAAATTTCGGTGACTTCGGCCTCCACCACCGCCGCGTTTGCGCCGGGGTAAGAGGTACGCACCTGGATAATCGGGGAATCGACGTTCGGGTATTCGCGGATGCCGAGATTGGAGACGCCAAACGCGCCAAGCAGGATGATGACAAGCGCCATCACCGTCATGAGCACCGGGCGACGAACGGAAAGGTTGGCAACACTCATCGCTCACCTACTCCAGTTCGTAATCGGTATTGTGGCGGATTTCGCGGATGCGGACCGCGGCCCCTTCGCGCATGCTGATGAGCCCGGAAGAAATCACCGTGTCGCCCTCGTCTATCCCGCTCACGATATCCACGGATATCGGTGTACGGAGGCCCGTTTCCACATGCTTGATCTTGGCCTTGCCGCCAACCGCGACAAACACGTAGGCGCCGTCCTTGTCGAGCGTAAGCGCCTCGGCAGGCACGGGAATCGTCTTCATGCGGCCGGACTGCATCGAAACAGACACCTTCGCATAGGAACCCGCCAGGAGTTCCCCGTTCGCATTGTCGATTTCAACAAGAATCTGGCGCGTGCGGCTGCTTTCGGAAAGGGCGGCTTCCAGAGCCTTCACCTTGCCGGACTTGGAGACATCGCGTTCCTCGTCCTTGAGTTCCACAGCGTCGCCCACCTTGAGGGCGGAAGCATAACGCTGCGGGAGCGCGAACTTCGCTTTCAACTTGTTCACTTCCCTGAGCGTCGCAATCGGAGTGCCCGTCGTGAGCCACGCCCCTACGGAAACGTTCACGAACCCGAGCTTGCCCGCAAACGGGGCCCGGACCTCGGTCTTCGCAATCTGCGCCTTGATGAGTTCCACGGACGCTTCCGACGACTTGAGCGACGCCTCCGCCGCTTCCAAGTCAGCCTTGGTGACGCCGTCTTTTTCGTAAAGGCCCTTCACGCGGTCGAACTTCTGCTGGGCGAGCTGCTGGTTCGACTGTGCCTGCTTGAGCTGCGCCCTCAGTTCGGAATCATCTATTTTAGCAAGGAGCGTTCCCTTCTGCACCGAGGCGCCATCCTTAGCATAAAGATTCATGAGCCTGCCGGAAGCCGCAGCCGCAAGTTCCACGCTGTTCAGGGGTTCGAGCGTCGCCATCGCAGAAAAGGTCTTGCCGCCCTCGTGAGCCTCGGCAATGTAGCCTTCTACAGCGATTTCGCGGGCGGGTTTGCCACCAGGGCCACCCTTGCCCCCCGGGGCGCCTTTACCGCCCGGAGCACCCTTCGCTCCAGGAGCAGATGAATCGCCGCCACCGCAGGCAGCCAGGAATACGGAAACAAAAATGGAAATAAAGATCTTTTTCACGCTTTTTAGATGCATATCGCGTTCAAATGGTTGCATTTTTCGGCGACGACCATATTTTCGCCTAGAATTTCACGTTCAGCAGCAATCCAGCACCGTCTTCAAAGAACTCCGGCATCACGTTCATGCGCTGCGAGAACGCCTTCGATGACGTAGCCCTGTAAATGCGCATGGCATCGAGCATCGAGACAACGCGGTTAATCACGAGGGCGCCCACCGACACCTGGAAAACGATGCGGCTAACGCGGAAATGGCGCATACGGCTCTTGAATTCTTCGATATTCTCAGTCGATTCGGGATTGTCACTGCTTCCCCAGTCCCACTGGATGTTCTCGTCCAGGTCCGCATTCACGTCCTTGCCGGCACGGATCATCGCCTGATTGTAGTCCTCGTCCATATCGGGCGAAGAATTCTGCCCCGCGACACCGCCACGACTGCGGTAACTGCCTACCGTGTTGAGCAAAGAGATATCGCGACTGCCATTCGTAAGGCCAGCCTTGCTCACCGCATAGTTGTGCGCCGAGGAGATATAGTGATCCCCGATAAAATATGAACTAATGGCGGCAAGCCACAGCGCGGCGTCCGTCCACACGAACGGGCGAACAAGAGACTTTTCGCCCAAATAGAGTTCACCCATGCCCGGCAAAACGGCACTGGCGCCGAGAGCAAGCCAAAGGCTCTTGTCGCGATTCTTGCCCACGTTCTCGTCCACCGAGATAACCACCTGCGAAAAGGCGGCAGAGGCAGCCAACATCAAGACCAACAGGATACGCATCAGAATCCCCAGCTGGCTTGTACGCCCACACCGAACCCGTTAAAGAAGTTAACGTAGCTGTCGAAACGGAGGTGGTCGTACCAAGAAAGTTCTTCGGCGTACAGAGTCTTGTTATGCGCATTCGCCGTGAACGCGGCATCGATTGCCGAAATGATATGGTTCAAAATGAGACCGCCAAAGAACCAAGCCTGTAAGTCGGCATAGTCATTCGCCTTGCTGCGCATGGAGCGATATTCGTCCATGTGTTCGGACTTCGCGAGCGGGACAAGACCGTCAGCAAGTTCGTCGTCCTCGAGATTCAGGTTCATGGCAACCGCGGGGTCAGCCACATCGTCCCAACCAAGCACATAAGTCTTGTCGGATATCTGCTGATACACAGCCGAAGCATCGTAGAACGAGCCTATGTTTTCAATCTCGTCTTCCAGCTTGGACGGGTTCGAAACGGAGAATCTGTCGTAGTGGTTCTTGTCATTATAGAAGAGACGTGCCGACGAATAGCAGCCCGAACCAGAAGCGCTAGCCTCGCCGTAAATCGCCTCACAGAAGTTCTCACGCGAGCCCATGTAGCGGTTTCCGAAACGAGATTCCTCGGTCTCATCCGAAAGCTGCCCGTAAAGTTCGCGCATGCCCGCCTCGTAGCGGCCGATAGAATAATGCTCCTTCGCGTAGTTCTTGTACTTCTTCACCTGGTCGTTGTACTTGTACACCGAGAAGTAGTACCAGCTACCCCAGAGAGCGGCTTCGAGAGCAAGATACACGCCTCCGCGCACGTTGGTGAACGTGGAACCGCCTACGTAGAGTTGGCCGCTGCCAGGAACGACAAGCGACATGAACAAAGCCTTGCGCGGACTCTTGTACTTGCCCTTCATCTCATCGATGCCGTGCACCCTGGAAACCTTCACCGGGCCAAGCAGGTCACGGCGGCTCATGCTGCTAGACGACCCTTCGGCAAGCTCAGGGACCTGAGCAGAAGAACTGCTGGAATTGAGGGCGGCAATCGAATCGCGCGCCTTAGCCGCTTCGACATGCGCATTCATGGCAGCCTCGTAGGCCCTAGCTTCGGGAGGTAGAGAATCCTTTTCTGCGACAGCGGTATCGGAAACCGCAGTATCGGCGACGGCAGAATCCGCGACAGCGGGAGCTGCAGAATCGGCCGGAGCGACTGGTTCACTGCTGGAAGTTACGACCACCGAACTGGATTGCGGGGCCACAGAACTCGAAGACACGACCGAGCTGGAAGATGCAATCACGGAACTCGACGAGACAACGGCCTCGCTCGACTGCGGTGCTTCGGCCTCCGCCTCGAACTCCGCGAAAAGGTCACGGGGCTGAGCAAAGGACTGAACCGCACATACAGTGGCAAAAAAAGCCGAGAAAGATAGAACAAACTTGCGCATATGCCTTTAAAATAGAAAAAATGCGGGATTTTCGCCCACATTTAAGCACGTTTGTTATCTAAAATACGCTCCGTATATAGCGACACGCGCAAAAAAAAATCGCCCCCGGAGTGGGAGCGACTTTTCAAACTTTAAGTAGTCCGAGAGAATTACTTCTCTGCGACCACCCAAACCTTGACCTGTGCTTCGACGTCGCTGAACACCTTGATGGTGACAGTGAACACGCCAACCTGCTTGATGGGTTCGGCGAGATCGACCTGAGCACGGGAAACCTTGACACCGGCCTTCGTGATGGCATCGGCGATGTCGCCGGCAGTCACGGAACCGTACAGACGGTCGCCTTCGACGACGCGGCGTTCGAGGTTCACAGAAATCTGGGACAGCTTGGCAGCCACATCGCCAGCGGCAGCGAGTTCCTTCTGGAACTGGGCTTCGAGAGCGGCGCGGTTGTTTTCGATCTGTTCCTTGGCTTCCTTGGTAGCACGGACAGCGAGCTTGCGCGGGAAGAGGTAGTTACGGGCGTAGCCGTCCTTAACCTTCACGACGTCGAGCATCTTGCCCAAGTGGGGAACGTTGGCCTTAAGAATAATTTCCATAGTCTAGTTCCTCCTTAGCGCAGACTGTCCGAAACGAACGGGAGAATAGCCATCTGGCGAGCACGCTTGATAGCCTCGTTCAGCATACGCTGGTACTTGGCGGAGGTGCCGGAGATGCGGCGCGGGATAATCTTGCCACGTTCAGAGATGAAGCGACGGAGAGTCTTCTCGTCCTTGTAGTCAATGAACTTGACGTTGTTTTCCGTGAACCAGCAAGTCTTCTTGCGGCGGACACGGGTAGCCTGCTTCTTATCTTCAAAAGCCATTATTCAGCCTCCCCTTCTTCTGCGTCAACCGGGATGATTTCCTCGGTAGACTGAGCCATGTCCTTGTTGTAGACGATTTCGCTCATCGGGTAATCGGCGAGCGTCATCCAGCGGAGGACGTTTTCGTTGAGCTTGAGAGCGGCTTCCATGTTGGCAACCACAGAGGCTTCAGCCTTGTAGTAGAAAATCACATAGTAGCCATGCTGACGCTTGTTGATAGAATAAGCGAGCTTGCGCTTGCCCCAGTCGTCACGGCGGAGAATTTCGCCGTTGCCGTCGGTGATGCTCTTGCCAATGTTCTCGACTTCGGCATTGATAGCGTCGTCAGAGATCATAGCGTCGATGATCACCATCGTTTCGTATTGTCTCATAATGAGTCCCTTTGGTCTATCGCCCGGTTACCGACATTGGCTCCGGGAGGGTTCCGATTATAGAAATCGGTGTGCCAAATATAGAAAACGCCCCCCCTTTGTCAACTTTTCGGGACTCGGACCGGCCCCTGAGGTCGAGTTTCCTAATTTTTGTTAAATTTCCGCACATGAACAAGTCCGACAGGATTATAGGCTACATTTCGCTAGTTGCGCTCATCGCCCTATTCGCAGGCATTGCGTACGGCATGTACGAGGCGCACCAGCACGTGACCTACAAGGCCTATGTCGATTTTGACGAACTCGGCTCGCTGCAGCCCGAAGACCCGGTTGTCATCCGCGGATACACCGTAGGCACCATCGGCAAAGTCACCTGGCTGGGCGACCGCGCCCGCGTGGAAGTCAAGTTCGACGAACCCCGCCCCATCCGCGAGGGGACTATATTCAAGAACGTGAACTACGCCATCATGGGCCAGCGCAGGCTCGAGATTATCCCGAACAAGAACGGGAAGGTGCTGCCAGATGACCATATCCACCAGGGCACTTTCGAACCGGGAATCGCCGAGGCGCTCCGCTACATAGAAGACTTGAACGGCCTCCTCGCCAACGTGCGCGACGTCGTAATACTGCTCACCAAGGGAGACTCGACACACCAGTCCGCACAGGAAATCTACGAGAACGTGCTGGGGACCGTCGAAGGACTCCTCGAAAACGCCAACAAGACGGTAGACAAGCTGAACCCCGCCGTAAGAAAGCTCATTTCGCAGATGAACGAGGCCGGCAACAGCGTATCCGAAGTCGTAACCCAGGTCGACACGACGGTCAAGGTGACAACAGACGCTGTCAACGGGAAAATCAAGCAGGCCGAAGACGCCATCGCCGCCATCGCCGAAGGAACCCGCAAAGCGGAGAAGATTATCGCCGATATTGAGAATTCCGACACCATGGACAAGTTCGTCAATTCGCGCGAGTTCGTAGACCAGGTCACGGACCTCATCAAGAAAACGAGCCTGGTTCTCGCCGCCATCGACACGAAGGGAATCAAGGTTTACGACGAGAACGGCAAGCAGGTCAAGCTGTTCACCTGGAAAAACACGAACCTTATCGGGAAGACCGCAAGAGAAAAGGCCAGGATAAGGGCCGAGAAGGGCGAAAGCCTCCCCAATTCGGAACCGGAGCCTGTTTCCGAGCCCGCAACGGAACCCACTACCGAAACAGTTTCGGAACAAGCCGAAGGCGAATAACGCCCCCGGGCACGATAAACGGAAGCGCACAGTCAGATGGAAATTTCGCAACTTCCAGGGCTCGGGCCCAAACGCGTAGAAGCGCTCCGCAAGGCGGGATTGAATTCCATCGCCGACCTGCTCTACAACATTCCCCGCACCTACCTGGACCAGACGAAGGTGACGCCCATCGGGAACTGCCGCGTAGGCGAAAAGGTGGTACTCATCGGGAGAATTTCTCGCTCGGGAATCGTCCGCGGGCGCAAATCCAGATTTGTCGCGACTCTCTCCGACGGCACAGGCGAAATCCAGCTGCTGTTCTTCCATGCGGCGAGTTTCTGGGCACGCAGAATCAAGAATGACACGCGCTGGCTCGTCACGGGGCAGGTCGGCGAATTCCGCGGCCTGCAGATGACGCATCCCGAGATGCAGCAGCTCGACGACGACGAGGAATTCAACGGCTGCATCCAGCCCGTATATTCCATAAGCGAGGCTTGTCGCGACGCCCGCATGGAACAGAAGTTCTTCCGCGGACTTTACAAGACGATTTTTAACTTTCCGGGGCTCACGCTTTCGGGACTCTGCCCGAGGGAACTGACGGACTACCTGCACTTCGCGCCCGTAATGCAGAACCTGCGCGCACTCCACCAGCCGAAGGATTTTCCATCCATCTACAGGGCGAAGCGCGAACTCAAGGTGCTTGAGCTTTTGCCGTTCTGCCTGCGCATGGTCAAGCGACGCGAGAACCAGAAGTTGCGCGGGCACGAGAGGCAGATTGACCTCGGAACGGTTATGGCGACGAAGGCGAAACTACCGTTTTCGCTCACCCGCGGGCAGGACGACGCACTCGACACGATTGTCGCTGGGCTCAACGGCAAGAAGCAATTCCACGCACTACTGCAGGGCGACGTCGGCTGCGGGAAGACCGTGGTCGCCATGCTCGCGATGATGGCCGTATGCGGCGCGGGCGGTGATGCCGTCGCCGAGACGGGGATGCGCGAACAGTGCGCGCTGATGGTGCCGACGGACATTCTCGCGCGGCAACACTACAAGAGCCTCAAGCCTTTCTTCGATGCGGCAGGCCTGAACGTACGGCTGCTCGTAGGCGCCACCCCCGCCGCGGAACGCAAGGTGATTCTCGGGGAACTCCAGATGGGGCTCGCCGACGTCGTCATCGGCACGCACGCGCTGTTCAGCAAGGACGTAATTTTCTCGCGCCTCGGGTTTGTCGTCATCGACGAGCAGCACCGATTCGGCGTAGGCCAGCGCGAGGCCTTGCTCGCGAAGGGCGACTACCCCGACATGCTCGTGATGAGCGCGACCCCGATTCCGCGCAGTTTGGCGATGACACTCTACGGCGACCTGAAGGTGGTAAGCATCAAGGAAAAGCCCGCAGGCCGCAAGCCTATCAAGACCCGCCTCGTAAACGCGTCGAAGCGCGAGGACATGAAGAAGTTCATTTGCAAGGAAGCCGCCAGCGGGAACCTGTGCTACTGGATAGCGAGCCGCGTCGGGAGCGACGACGAAGGCGGTGCACGTAGCGTCGACGAAATTGTCGAGGAATTGCGCGCATATATCGCGGGGCCGGGCCGCGCCATCCTAAGCGAAGCAACTTCGGGCGCATCTAGGGCGTTAAACGACGCAATTTCGAGTGCGACTGGGGCATTAAACGGCGCCGCCCTGAAGGTCGCAGGCGTGCACGGCCAGATGGACGAAGCGGAGCGCGATGGAATCATCGCGCAGTTCGCGGCGGGCAAAATCCAGATACTCGTGGCGACGACCGTCATCGAGGTGGGCGTGAACGTGCCCGCCGCGAACCTGATGGTCATCGACCAGCCAGACCGCTTCGGCCTCGCGCAATTGCACCAGTTGCGCGGACGCGTAGGGCGCGGTGACGCACAGGCCTGGTGCTTCTTGATGATTCCCGAAGGCGATGCCGCGGACACCAGCATGGAACGCCTCTCGCAGTTCTCGCAGACCGAAGACGGCTTCGAGATTGCAGAACTCGACCTCATGAACCGCGGTGCAGGGAACCTCGAAGGCAACGAACAGAGCGGAGCATGGGTTTTCCGCTGGTTCGACTGGATTGCCGACCAGGAGCTCATCAGCCAGACGCTAGAAACCGCAGAACATATCCTCAAGGACCGCGATGCCTTCGACGATACCGCCCGTGAAAAGATTCAGGCTTGGTACGGCGAAAAGGAATTCGCCAACGAAGACGGCGTGCACTGACCCCGGAACAAGTCCGTGGCAGACTCAGTCCAGCATGACAATTGCAGGATTTACAACACTTATATCAGGTTCATGAACGTGCCGAGCACGAGCGCGAGCAGCGCTATGTTCAAGAAGAACATGGCCCGCCGTACTATCATGAAGAACACCGCCTGCCAGTGCAGGATTCCGTCAGTCGGAGCCACCAGTTCCTTGACAGCAAGGAACATGTTGAGCGCACCGGTCAGCACCATCATCAGCGCACCGGCAAAATAGCCTTCGCTCCAGACCATCACCGTGACGACAGCGCCAGCAATCATCGCGAAAAAGCCGATGATGACCTCAACCCGCAAAAACATGAACTTCAGTTTGCGGGCCAGCGAACGCACTTTCTTTTCCGTCTGTTCTTCCATAGCAAGCAATATAGCAATAATGAATCAAAAACTATAGCGAGTAGCTCGTCGTAATGGAATAGTGCGGCTCGCCCTTTCGCGCTCCGTTCAAGGGAATGCTCACATCGAGCTTGTTAATCAGCCTGCTAATCGACTTTGTCATCACAAAACGGGCACCAACACCGAGGACATAAATCAAGTTGTCACGGCGGATGTCAGAGAATTTCCAAGCAGTCTCCCCCACGCTTCCAAAAACGACAAAGACGGGAACCATCGTGAGGATTTCGAACTGCGGGAACCAGCGCTGTTCGAGGTTTCCGTACACACGCGCCTGCCCCGTGTAGAACCCAGTCGGGAAGCCGGCAAAGCCGTCGGAACCGCCCAGCGAAAGCTGGTAGCCGAAACGGGCATCCTCATAGAAATCCAGGAGTCCGGTCAAAGCCGTCGAGAACCTGTCGCTCGGGTGGAAGATATATTCACCCTTCAGGCGACCGTAGAAATCGTGCTTTTCGCCATGATCCAGGAAGAATCTCGCGTTGGACGAAAGGGTAAGGTGGTTCATGCCGAAACCCAGATACAAGTTCAGCCAGAAATCCAGGCGTATATCGTTGTCGGCGGCGCCGAGCTGCTCGTAGTTCTTGGAAAGCTGGACCTTCGCCGTCCAGCCGCGGTCCACGTCCTCCGTCCACTTCACGTTGTGGAAGTTGCGGATTTTTTCGTATCGCAAGTTCGAATACATGATGTAGGCACCCAAGCGCGAATCCTTGCGTTCCGGCAGCCACTCGTTGACCGCCGATGCGGAATCCACCGCATACACGTTCTCGCCGTCCGTGAACATGTAGCGCAAAAGTTCGCCCTTGCTGGCCGTAAGGCGCTTGTAGTCGTAGGTCGCCGCCAAGTAAATCTTGCGCTGCGTCCCGCCGAAGGAGCGGCTTATCCTGAAGCTCAGGGAGTCGCTTATAAAGCCCTTCACCTTCATGAGTTCAACGGCCTCGTCGCCGTTGTAGCGCTGGATAGAATCGAGCGATTTATCCGTATGCACGAGGGCGGAACCCGCGGGCATGTCGCCACTGCCATATACATAATAGTAACTCTCGTTCTTGAGGCCCGTGAGCGTGTAGGCCCACTGGTTCACACTCCGGGAAAGGAACGGCACATACATCTGCCAGCTTGCGAGGTAGCCATCGGTATTGTAGCTGTAAAGGAAGTCGAGATGGTTGTAGCGGAAAATGAAGTGCGGGTCACCATATTCCACCTGCCACATGTCGCGGAACTCGTTGTGCGCGAAGGTGAAACCCAGAAGTTGTCCAAGCCCCAAGAAGTTGTTTTCTTGCACGCCGACACTCCAGATCAGGTTCTTGTACTGCCATTCCCTGCCTCCGAAGCTCAGGCCAATCGGCAGCGTGAGCGTCCAGTTGTCGCTCGTATGGACAGTCACGACATTCTTCCCGCTATCCTGCGCAACAGCGATGCTCGCATCACTCAGGAACTTCTGTTCACGCAAAAAGCGCTCCGTTTCGAGCATGAGGTCGAGATTTGCCATTTCCCCCTGGTTGAACAGGAGCAACTTGCGCACCGTAAGTTCGCGGGTCTCTATATGAAGCCAATTCAGCAGGTCGTAGGCCCACTTGTCATACTTGGTATGCACCTTCGAATCATCAAACGCATCGCCGATTTCGTAAGCAATGCTGTCAACGCGAAAAAGGGTGGTCGAATCAGCGCGACCATCGGCAAAAGCGAAGGAGGCGAGAACAAAAGGCAACAAGAAAAAAATGATTCTACGCACTATGGAATCCCCAAAAAATCAAGAACAATACGAAAAATATAGAAAAAAGGCATCGTCAAAATCAGGGACGGAGCAGGCCTTGCACACGACTCCGAGATTTTCTAGATTTGCTTGCGGGTAGCGGATGGCCGCCGGCAACGCCCTGGTTTCAGGGCCTGCTGGAGGAAAGTCCGGGCACCGCAGGGCAGGATGCTGGATAACGTCCAGGCGCGGAAACGCGACAGACAGTGCAACAGAAAGCAAACCGCCAGGTTCGGGCGCAAGCTCGGACAGGGACGGCACGGTAAACCTCATCCGGTGCAAGACCAAGCAGAATTCCGCTCGCGCAAGCGAGCCTGGAGCGGCCCGCGACAGCTGGAATTCGGGTAGGTCGCTTGAGGCGGTCGGTAACGATTCGTCCAGAGAGATGGTCATCGCCCCGCAAGGGGTACAGAACCCGGCTTATAACTACTCAATATGAAGGCCTCCGCTCACTGCGGGGGCCTTCTCCAGTAATCTATCTAAAAATCGAAAAAAGGTTATTCCAGCGCAGACCGCACCTGTTGGATGAAATCCATTTCCTCGGGAGAGACGTTGTTTTCGTTGTCGTCTTCGCGAGATGCGGCGGCCACGCGGAGCATGGACTCGAGCACCTTGCTCTGGAACTCGGCTGTCGACTTCTTGAGCACATTGACGCAGGCCGCGGTCCGGTCCTTCGCCGAACTGAAGCTCCCATAGGAGGCGTTGAAATCGTCCCAAGACACATCCGGGGTCAGCTCATCATGAATCTGGTCAAGCGTATCGCTTTCAGCCTCGGTCGCCGACGTCGAACCCGGCAGGAGTTTTTCGGTTTCCGCCTCGTGGAACAGGCATGCCACCTGCCAGGAGAGAATCAAAAGAGCCATATTTTCACTCATGGAACAACCTCATCGTTATTTGGAAAAGATAATAAAACTTGGTATAGGTCATCGGCGGTTGTTGGTCGCTAGTTACTACCAATGTCCAACAATTCTTTTACTACATTTAATCGCATGGCATACGTAGCAATGGCCCGCAAGTGGCGCCCGCAGTCCTTCGACGACATGGTCGGGCAGGAACATATCGCAAAGACCCTCCAGAACGCAATCGAAGGGGGCCGACTCCATCATGCATTCCTTTTTACCGGGACCCGCGGTGTAGGCAAGACGACCAGTGCCCGAATCCTCGCCCGCACGCTGAACTGCACAGGCGGCGACCCGCTGCACCCCTGCGGAAAGTGCGACAGCTGCAAGGATATCGCCGGCGGCAACCCGATGGACGTCTATGAAATAGACGCCGCCTCCAACACGAGCGTAGACAACATCCGCGAAGCCATCGTCGAACGCGTGCAGTACCCGCCCGTCATCGGCAAGTACAAGATTTTCATCATCGACGAAGTCCACATGCTCTCGAACAGCGCCTTCAACGCCCTCCTCAAGACGCTCGAAGAACCGCCCGCGCATGTGATCTTCATTTTCGCGACCACCGAAGTCAACAAGGTGCCGCAGACCATCCTCTCCCGCGTGCAGCGCTTCGACTTCAAGCGGCTCACCATCAACCAGATTATCACGCGCCTGCGCTACATCTGCGAGCAGGAAGGCATCAACGCGAGCGACGAAGCCCTGAACATATTCGCCGAGAAGGCGGACGGCTCCATGCGCGACGGCCTCACCTACTTCGACCAGGCATTCGCATTTACGGGCAGCGAGATGGACGCCGATTCCGTGCGCTCCGTCCTCGGCATTCCGCCCACCGAGCTCTTCTTCGAGCTCATCCAGGCCATCGAGAGCCACAACCTCAAGGGCTGCTTCCTCATGGTCGACAAGTCCGTGAACCGCGGTGTCGAATTCGCGCCGCTGCTCGACGGGTTCGGCAAGTTCCTCAGGAACCTCCTGTACAGCCGCATCGACGCGGTCACGCCCGACGCACTGAACATTTCCGCGGAACTTTACGCGAAACTCAAGGAAACCACTCCGGGGCTTTCCAACGGCGACCTGCTGCGCATCTCCAAGATGCTTATCGACCTGCAGTCGCAAATCCGCTTCAGCACCAACCCGAGGCTCCTGGTAGAAACGACTTTCGCCCGCATGGCATGGCTCGACCGCCTCACCGATTTGAGACGCGCGCTTGCCGCCATAAACGACCCGAAATCAGCCGCCGACGAGGCGCTAAAAAAAAAAGTAACTGATATCCAGGCGATGCTCTCCGAACAGGCTCCCCCGAGTGGCGATGCCGGTTCGGCGTTCGGCTCCTATTCCGAAAAGGAAAGCGCGTATTCCCGCTACGAGATTACGGCCGCCTGGCCTTCCATCGTGGCATCCCTCGCCGACTGCGGCGATTTGCAGTTCTCAGCGGCGATAAACGGCTCCGTGCTCGAAGCGGGCGACCTCAAGGCAGACCCGTTCCCGCTTTCGCTCACCTACACGGGCGAATCCGACCAGAACATCCCCTGGGGCTACCAGCAGATGCTCGATCACCCCGAGTTCGTGAAACGCGCCCGCGACATCCTCGAAGACAAGCTTCAGACCCACGTGCTGCTCTCGCTCAAGGCCCGCGCCTACACCGAAGAGGAACGCGCCAGGAGGCGAAATGCACAAATGAGCCCCTTCGAGAAAGACTTGGAAAAAGAAGCCTGCCTGCAGGAACTCATCAAACTTTTCGGCGGAGAATTGGTATATTCTAAGCCGCTTGGAAAACAGCCGGAGGCGATGGCCATCGATTCCGGTGACGACATGAACGAAAACTAAGAGGAAAATACGCTATGGATATGAGTAAAATGCTCAAGGACCTTCAGAAAATGCAGAGCAAGATGATGAAGGCCCAGAATGACCTCAAGGCTCAGAGTTTCGACGCCGAAGCCGGCGGCGGCATGGTCAAGGTCGCCATCAACGGACAGGGGGTCCTCACCATGATCAAGATTAATCCCGACGCCGTCGACAAGGACGACGTGGAGGCCCTCGAGGACCTGGTCATGGCCGCGGTGAATTCCGCCATCAAGAAGAAAGACGAGGCAGCCCAGTCTAGCCTGTCCAACATCACCGGTGGGATGAAAATCCCCGGCCTGATGTAGTCTTTTTTCCCAAAAAGATTACCGCCCTTCCGCACCCGCGGAGGGGCATTTTTTCATAATTTTTAGCCGTTTATCAGCTAAAATATGCTTTTCGTCACTTTTTCAAACCACATGCCTTTAAGATTATATAATATATTTTTACATTTGGCGCGTAAAATCTCTTGGAGAATAGATGCTCAGGCACTTAGCAATTCCCACATTTCTCGCGCTCACCGTCGTACTGCCCAGTTGGGCAGGTAAGACGTATACCCGCGAAGAAGCCCTCAACATAGCACTCGAAAAGTCCTCGGATGTGAAATCCGCCGAAGAAGACTTGAAGAGCGCCAATTCCCAGGTGACTGCCGGCTACGGCAACGCCTACCCGTCCATCGACCTGAATGCCACCGTAACCCGCATTTTCGGCCTGGACGATGTAAAGCAATCCTCCGACCTGACTGATGCCGCCACGCAGATGGCCCAGGGCAAAGACGCCGAAGGGCACCCCATGGCGAACGCCTACGACCAGCAGGTCATCGGGCCGGCTGTGGACGGGCTCCTCTACGGCATGAAATCGCAAGGTTACCGCTGGCAGTCCAGCGTGGGCATCACCGCCACCCAGGTTCTTTATGCCGAAGGCAAAGTGGGCGTCGGTATCGAAATCGCCAAGGCCTACAAGCGCATCAACGAGGTGAACCTCGAGAACAAGAAGGCACAGGTCCGCTATGACGTGAACAACGCCTTCGACCAGCTCATCTACCTCGACTCCGCCATCAAGATCCTGTACGCATCCAAGGACCTCCTGCAAGAGAACTTGAATTTCGTGGAGCAGTCCAAGAACAGCGGGCTTGCCACCGAACTTGACCTCATCCGCGTACAGCTTTCGATGGACCAGCTGAGCTCGAACATCGCAAGTACCGAAAAGAAGCGCATTCTCGCCCGCAACGCGCTCCTCAACACGATGGGCCTCGAATGGGAAACCGACGTGAACTTCCAGGGCGACCTGCGCGACCCCGCCGAAGGCTACTCCTTCCCCGACACCGCCATGGCCAACGTGAAGAAGCGCCGCAAGGAACTCGTGATGCTCGAAGAGACGGAACACATGAAGAACCTGAACGTCGAAATCGAGCAGGGCGGCTACAAGCCGACCATCGTCCTCCTGGGCGGACTCAAGTACGCGAACAACAAGAACAAGATTACCGAATGGGACGCCCCGAAGTGGGACAAGCTCAACAAGTACGTCGCGCTGAACGTGTCGATGAACCTGTTCAACGGCATGAAGACCCGCGAAGGCGTGGCCCAGGCGAAGTCGAGCCTCCGCAGCACGCAAATCCAGAAGGAAACAGCCGAACGCGGATTCCGCATGCAGATTGAATCGTGCGTAAACACGCTCGACGATGCGAACAGCCAGATTGAAATTGCGAAGCGCCAGATCGACCTCGCACAAAAGAACTACGACCTCACGAACGAAGCCTACAAGCTCGGCCGCGAAACGCAGCTGAACCTCCTGAGCGCAGAAAACAGCCTGCGCACCGCAAAACTCGACTACATGTCGGCAATCGTGGAATGGAACAAGGCCTACAACGCTCTACTGCAGGCCACCGGAGAATATTAATAGGAAGAAGATATGAACAAGTTAACGAAAGCAATCATCACAGCAACCGCATTCTCGCTTCTTCTCACGGGTTGCGACCTCAAGAAAAAAGATGAAGGCGCCGAACAGAAGGCAGCCACCATTGAGCAGATTCAGGCCGAAAAGGGCAAGCCCGCCAAGATCGTAAAGGCCACCACGGCAGAAATCACCGACGTGCGCAAGTTCAGCGGCTCCATCGAGGGCATGCAACAGTCCTACGCCATCTCGAAGATGACCGACCCGCTTGCGAAAATCAACGTGCAGGTCGGCTCCACCGTGAAAAAAGACCAGGTGCTCGCCGAATTCATTTTCACCGGAGATAACACTCAGTACCAGCAGGCACAGGAACAGATAGCCATCCTCCAGAAGGCAACGGAACGCATGCGCGAACTGCACGCCAAGGGCGGCATCAGCCAGCAGGACATGGACACGCAGGAAATGCAGCTCAAGGTTGCCAAGATGAACCTCGAGACCATCCGCCGCGCCACAAAGATTCTCGCCCCGGCAGCCGGCGTTGTCACGCAGGTCAACTACCAGGTAGGCCAGACTCCCGGTCTCGGCGCCACAGTCTTTACCATCGCGAAGCTCGACCAGGTCATTCTCAAGCTGAACGTCACAAGCAAGGATATCGGATTCTTCAAGAAGGGTGCGGCAGCGACTGTCGATGTGGGCGGCGAAAAGATCAAGGGCAAGGTGACGCTCATCCCACTAGCCGCAAACTCGATAACTCGATTCTTCCCGGTCGAAATAACGTTCCAGAACAAGAACAAGAAGTTACTCCCCGGCATGTACGTAACAACCGAACTTGACGCACGCAGCGTAAAGGGCATCATCGTCCCCATCGAAGCTGTCGTATACCGCAACGGCATAAATACCATCTGGACCGTTACTGCCGAAGGCAAGGCAAAGCGCAAGGTCGTGAAACTCGGCGTACAGACCAAGGGCGACGTCCAGATTCTCGAAGGCCTTGAAGAGGGCGACCAGGTCATGGTCGAAGGCCAGTTCCGCATGAACGATGGCGACAAGGTTCTCATCATCGAATAAGGCGACGGAGATTTATTGAATGATTAAGGCGAGTATCTATAAACCGATTACCATGCTCATGGTCATATTGACCGTGGTGGTTTTCGGTATCTACACCTACCGCATGATGGTGGTGGACCTGTTGCCGAAATTCGAAGTGCCCGTGGTAACGGCGGTCATCGTCTATTCGGGCGCAAACCCCGAAGAAATCGAGACTACGGTCATCAAGCCGGTCGAAGACGCCGTCGAACTTGTTGACGGTATCGACTTCGTGCAGGCAATATGCATGGAGAACTACGGCATCCTCATCGCCATGTTCAACATGGGAACGAACGTGGACGTGGCTGCAAACGACGTGCGTGCGAAAATCGAGCAGACCGCAGCCACCTTCCCCGACGCCGTCGAAGCCCCGATTATCTCGAAGCTCGACATCAACGCCCAGGCAATCATGAGCTTCTCCTTCACCGGCCCGGTAAGTTCTACCGAACTGCGTAGGAAGGCCGAAGACGAAATCGAGCCCCTGCTCACATCTGTTTCCGGTGTTGCCAGCGTGGATATTTTCGGCGGCACGACCCGCGAAATTTCCATTGAACTCGACAAGGAACAGCTCATGGCCCGCGGAGTCGACATTTCGACCATCATGGGCGTGTTCCAGGCATCGAACATCAATTACCCCGTCGGTGAAGTTCGCGGCGCCCGCAAGAACACATCCGTGCGTACCGCAGGCAAGTTCGAGAACCTGGACCAGATGCGCAACATGGACATTCCGACAGCGACAGGCGTCATCAAGCTCGGCGAAATCGCGAAGGTCAAGGACACCGTCAAGACGGTTACATCCGCATCGCGCTACAACGGCATCAACTCCGTCTCGCTCGACATCAAGAAGCGTTCTGATGCTAACGTGGTCGACGTCGCCAAGGGTACACTCGCCCGCGTGGAACAGATCAACAGTACGCTTCCCGAAGGTTTCAAAATTCACCTGATTTACGACAAGTCCGAAGCCATTCAGGAATCCGTAGACAACGTTATCCAGAACATCCTCCTTGCCATCGTGCTTACGTCGGTGCTCCTGCTCCTCTTCCTGGGCAAGCTTTCCACCACGCTTATCGCAGCCCTCACGATGCCGATTTCCGTCATCGGTGCGTTCACGTTCATGTACTTCGCCGACTTCGGCATCAACATGATGTCTCTCATGGCGCTATCTTCGGCGGTGGGCTTGTTGGTCACTAACTCCATCGTGGTGCTCGAGAATATCAACTCCAAGTTGCAGGATGGCCTCGATCCCAAGGAAGCTGCCTACAAGGGCACAAGCGAAATCATGGTCGCCATCATGGCGTCGACGCTTACCAACGTGTGCGTGTTCGTGCCTATCGCGTTCATGAAGTCCATCGTGGGCATTTTCTTCAAGACCTACGGTATGACCATGGTGTTTGCGACAGTCGTGTCGCTGTTGGTGACGTTCACGCTCACCCCGCTCATGGCCGCCTACCTGTTCAAGGGCAAGAAGAAGGACGAGAACGGCAACATCATCGAAGAGAAACCCGGCATCGTAGAACGCCTAACATCGTTCTTCCCGATGATTCTGAACGGCATCCGCTTTGTTTACCTGAAAACGCTCAGTTTCAGCCTTTCCGTCCCGGGATTCTTTGCCCAGTTGCTTGGCATGATTGCGTTGCTTGCATTCGTCGCCTTCATGGGATTCAACTTCCTCTCCGTCGAACTCATGCCCAAGCAGGATCAGGGTCAAATCCTCATTTCCGTCGAAATGCCTATCGGAACGAACATCGAAACTACGGATAGCGTAACGAAGATTATCGAAAGCCGCATCAAGGACATTCCCGATATGGAGCGCTACAACGCTACCGTCGGTGGTGAAAACGGCTTTACGGGCACGAACACCTCCAAAATTCGTCTGAAACTGTTCAAGCGCGGCGAAGGCCGTGACCGCAGTTCCGATGACATTGTCGACTCGTTGCGCCCCTACCTCGCCGACATTCCCGACGCCTACATCTCTATCAAGATGTCTTCCGTTACCGAAATGAACAACGGCCAAGGTGGAGACGTCGTGCTCGAAGTGAACAGCCTCGTTGTCGATTCCGCCCTGAAGGCTGCGGAAATCGTCATGAACAGGATTCAGGACATTCCCGGCGTTGTCGACGTCAAGCTCAGCTACGAAGCCGGCAAGCCCGAAATCAAGCTTATCCCCAACCGCCAGGCGCTTGCCGACTACGGCGTCGCCCTGCAGTCCGTCGCAGTCATGAACTACATCGCCGTGAGCGGTCTTGAGACCAGCACCTTTACCGAAGACGGCGAAGAATACAAGGTATATGTCCGCATGGAAGAAAAAGACCGCAAGGACCATGCCGATATCGAAGACCTGCCTTTGCTCACGCCCAAGGGTTATGTCCCGGCCTCTACCCTCTTCGACATTGTCGATGGTGCGGGCCCGACCAAGATCGAACGCAAGCGCAAGCGCAACCACGTCGACGTCTACATGAACCTCCTCCCCGGCCACACGACCGGCGAAATCATGGACTCGATTAAGGTTATCACTGACTCCATGAAGGATGAGGTGCCCGACGGCATCACGTTCAGTTTCGGTGGAAACGCCGACATGCAGAACGACATGGTGGAAGAATTCATCGCGGCTATCCTCATGGCCATTCTCCTCACCTACATCTTGCTGGTGGCCCTGCTCGAAAGCTTCTTGCAGCCCTTCATCATCATGTTCACTATCCCGATGGGCGCCATTGGCGTTATCCTCGCGCTCGTGTTTACGAATACCTCGCTCTCCATGGTTTCCCTCATGGCTATCGTGATGCTTATCGGTGTGGTGGTGAACAACGCCATCTTGCTACTCGACGAAGCGAACCGACTGCTCCGAAGCGGAGCCATGGGCAGGCGCAGCGCCATGCTGACGGCCGCAAAAGAAAAATTCCAGGCCATCGTACTTGCGACATTCGCATCCATAGTGGCCCAGATGCCGCTCGCCCTTGCTATCGGTGGTGACGTCGCGAAGATGAACCAGCCCATGGGTATCGCATGCGTGGGCGGCCTCGCCGTTTCCGCCATCCTGACCATGTACCTGATCCCGACTGCATTCTGGCTCCCGAACGCCTTGTTCCACAAGGTCAAGAGTGGAGTGAAGAAGGTCGGCAAAAAGATGCAACGTCACCACAGCGCTTAATATTCTAATCTCCTTGTTAAGGCCTCCGCAATAGCGGAGGCTTTTTTGTGGTCTCGCGAGAAGCGATTTTTGTAGTTTCCGTTGTATGGAAAACTTTATCTACAGCACCATCGCGCATGAGGGCAATACGCTCCGCGTGGCCGTGACGGACATTTTCGACGAACTGTCGTTGGAACGCATTCGGCTGGAAAGCGGATGCAAGGTCGTTCCCGAGGAGCGCTCCGAAAAAGAAATCCGGCAGATGATTCGCGAGCGTACGCAGAAAACAGCAGGCAACGACATCGCCGCCCTCGAAGCCGCGAGAAGCGCTGAAAGCAAGGCGAATTCCTGGGAATCGGAACCCGTGATAAATCTGGTCGACGCGCTCATCGACGAAGCACTTGAAAAGGGCGCGACAGACATCCACCTGGAACCGGCGGGTAGCACGTTCACGGTGCGCTTCCGTATCGACGGGATGCTCGAGACCTACCGCGAACTTCCCGGATGGCTTTCCGAACCCGTCATCGTACGCCTGAAACTCCTCGCGAAAGCCGACATCACGGAACGTCGCCTCCCCCACGACGGAAGCTTTATATTCCAGGGACTGCACGAAAACGCGAACATCCGCCTGAGCACACTCCCCATTCAGGGCGGCGAAAAATGCGTGCTGCGCCTGCTCCCCGCAGAAGACCGCGAGCAAACGCTCGACTCTCTCGAATTTACGCCGGCGATACTGCGGGAATTCCGCTGCATCTTCAACAAGCCTCAGGGACTCTTCCTCATCACCGGGCCCACGGGAAGCGGGAAGACCACCACGCTCTACGCGGGATTGCGCGAAATCTTGCAGAAGAAAATCAACGTGACGACCATCGAAGACCCGGTAGAATACCCCCTGAAGGGCGCAAACCAGGTGCAGGTCAACGAGAAATGCGGGCTCACGTTCGCAAGCGCAATGCGATCCATATTGCGGCAAGACCCGGACGTAATTCTCGTCGGGGAAATACGCGACGAGGAGACCGCCCGCATCGCGATACAGGCGGCCCAGACAGGCCACCTGGTACTTTCGACATTGCATACGAACAGCGCGAAGGCCGCGACCGGAAGGCTACAAGACCTCGGGATTTCGCCAGCGGTCCTCCGGGATTGCCTGCTCGGGGTGGCGGCACAGAGGCTCCTGCGCAAGGTTACCGGCACGGGCACGTATTCCGGCCGGATTGCGGCAGTGGAAATCTATACACCCGATGGCGGTTATGTTCAGGGAAGTCTCCGGGAATACGCCCGCGGGCTCGTAGATGCGGGCATCACCGACTTGCGCGAAGTAGAACGCGTTCTCGGGTAAAGGCACGCTATGGCAGGAGCGCGCCGTCCTTCAAATTCTGCTGGATGACTTTACGGCGGCGCTGCATGAGTTCGGAATTGTCTTCGGGCTCGCTGTTGCCGGGGCTAGCTAACATTGCGGCGAGGTTCGTGGCCTGCTGGAGCGAAAGTTCCGAGCAGTGTACCTTGTAATAAATTTGACTCGCTGCCTCGCACCCGAATACGTTCCTGCCCCACTGCGCATAGTTCAGGTACAGTTCCAGAATGCGGTCCTTCCCGAGGTTACGTTCCATCACGACCGCATAGACAAGTTCCTTCAGCTTGCGCTCCCATGTGCGCTCGCCCGTCAAGAACAGATTCTTCGCGAGCTGCTGCGTGATGGTAGAACCGCCATAGCGAAGTTCGCCCTTGGTCATGTTCGCATCCATCGCCTTCGCCATGCTGCGCACGTCAAAACCGGGATGCATGTAGAACGCGGGGTCCTCGACAGCGATTACCGCCTTGCGCAAGTTGATGCTGATGGAATCCAGCGGAACAAAACGGTGCTGTATATTGACCTTCGGGTTGGAATCTACGAGGTCTTCCATAAAGCGGCTCATTGCGGGAGGCGTGTCGCGCATCGCCTGAATTTCATCCAGTTGCCCGAACACGAACGAGTGCGCCTTGACGAGGAATATCGTTCCTACCAAAGTAAAAAGCACTGAATAGATAAACAGGACAATAACAAGAATACGGCCGACAATCTGAATCTTCTGCAACATAGCTATGGAAAGATACAAATTATTTGCGGCCGCCGAACCATTCGTTCACGTCTTGACCGTCCTTCATGCCCGCAGGCAAGTTTTCGAGGCCGTCCCCCAAGATAATCGTGCGGATTCCCGCATTGCCGAAGACGCCCTGAAGGTATTCCATGCCCTTGCGGCCCGCCTCGTCGTGGTCCAGACAAAGTACAACATTCTTGTTCTTGAAAAGCGGAACCCAGTCCGCCTTGAAACTGCGTACGCCGGGAATGCCCACAGCAGCTATGTCCTGCTGCAGCATGGTGAGCGTATCCACGACACCTTCGCAAAGGTAAATCCAGCCCATCTTCTGGTCCAGGGCCGATACGTTGTACGGGAACGGAACCGTACCGCGCAGGTGGAGTTCCTTCGGCTCGGTCGAACGTTCAAGCGCCCTGGCCTGAAAATGCGAAGCGCGGTTCTGCGAATCCAAATACGGAAAAATCAGCGGATGCTTGTAGTAGCGCAGATTGCCCTTGTCGTTGAAGAGGCCCACATACTGCAGGACCTCCATGCTGTAAGTATCCTTCAGCCGCCGGTTCAAACCGTCATAATCGGTAATGGTGCGCAGGAGCATCTTGTCCCATACGGACTTGAATATACGGCGGCGCGCAAGATACGCGGCGGCAGGCGTACCGTCCACGGGCGAAAGCATCTTGAGGAATGCGAGGATGATCTTTTTGCGTTCGTCTTCGGTAACGACCTCCTTTACCGGTTTCTGTTCGGGAATATTATCGACAAACCGTCCAGCGAAAGCCGCATCCTTCGATTCGGGGCGGGGGCGATTCACTATGGGCATGAGCGTCGTCGAAGGCGCCTTCGGAGGAGCCTCACGGCGGTTCCCCTTCCCGGGTACAAGAAACGGATATGTTTCCTTGAGCCACTCGAGCGCTTCCAAAAAACTGCACCCGCGGTATTGCTGCACCAGGCTAATCACATCGCCACGGACATCATCGCAGACCCAGCAGCGGAACATGCCGCGCTCTTCGGAAATCGAGACAGACGGGGTACGGTCGCCATGCACATGGCGCTGCGGACAGAAGCACCTGAACTTTCCGCGCACGACATCGATACCGAGAGCCTGGGCCACGGCGGTAATCGAAAGCGACGCCTTGAATTGTTTGAGTTCTTCGTCTGTCATTTTGAATGAATAATAGCAAATAGGCGCGCCTTCGGCGTTGTTTCAGGTTCTAATGTACCAGTTACTAAGTTCAAACAATAATTAACGGCCAACTAAAATATCTAGCAACTATTAACTAGTAACTATTAACTACATTTCGCACATGCAGATTCTAGAAAACGAGCCGATGAACAAGCACACCTCTTTCAAGGTAGGCGGACCGGCGCGTTTTTTTGTGAAAGCGGAAAGCGTTGACGACCTGAAAGAAGCCCTCGCAATGGCCCGCGAAAAGGGACTCCCCCATTTTATCCTCGGGAACGGCACGAACCTGCTCGTCTCGGACAAGGGCTACGAAGGCGTCGTCATCACGCTCGCCGGAGAGTTTTCTGAAATTGCAGACATGGGCAAAGGTGCGTTCAAAGCCGGAGCCGCAGTCCCGCTCGGGAGATTCGCCCGCACAGCGCTCAAGCAGGGCTATGCGGGAATCCACAAACTCGCGGGAATCCCGGGAACCCTCGGGGGCGCCATCTACATGAACGCTGGCGCCTACGGGCAAGAAATCGGGACGCACTGCACGCAGGTTGTCACCCTGGACGAGGCCGGCAACATTCGCGAACGATCCGCCAGTGAATGCGCCTTCGGGTACAGACAAAGTATTTTTCAGAAGTCCGGCGCAGGTGGTGCACAGGCCGAAACCATTCTCTCCGCGACGTTCCTGCTGGAAAGCGCGAATACCGCATGTGAATCGCAAGAGCAAACCGTCGCCCGCCTCGAAGCCGAACTGCAGGAATGCATGGCCAAACGCAAGGCGACGCAGCCGCTGAACATGCCGAATGCGGGTTCCACCTTCAAACGCATGGAACGCGGTTCCGCCGACATGCCGCAACAAGTCGCTCCCGGCTACTACATCGAGCAGGCGGGCCTCAAAGGGCTCCGCATCGGAGGCGCCGAAGTCAGCACACTCCATGCGAACTTCATCGTAAACGCAGGCGGCGCGACGGCAAAGGACATCCTCGACCTGAGCGATTACGTCAAGGCGGCTGTCGCAAAAAAATTCGGCATCGAGCTCCAGCGCGAAATCATCATGCTCGGAGAATTTTAGAGCACAAAAAAAGAGTCCGGCACAGCGCCAGACTCATTTCACTAATTTGTCCCAACTTTAAACCACCCAACTTTTGAGTTCAGTTCAAAGTTTTCCTTTTTTTCAAAAACGTCATTCTATGCGAGGACCAGAAAGATTAAAGCCCAACACAATTTGGCCATAATTATCGCTATTCACGTCATCACTATACAACACTATTTTAAACACCAAATATTCATACGACGTTCTAAAGGTCCGTCTTTCATAAGCGTTGTACGGACTTTCTGCATACGCCACTAAAGAGCCCGGATTTGAGAAATCAAGACGCGCACTGCATTGCTGGGGATTTTTCAAATCAATATTAGGAGAAGCGAGACACGAGTAATCCTTATCGCTACCATAAATATACATATCAAAGTCCTGAGGAATTTTACCGGTTCTCGCGACATCCTTTCCACTGCTAAGCCAAGCAATAGCTGCCGTCGTCAAACCACCAGGCCGGTTATTTCTCGTAACAAACCATATTTCATGTTTATTATCAACAGTGCGCGTTTTCAACTTGTTTATATCACCATTCCAATAACGAGAATCATAACCAAACTTACGCTCACCATCGTTTGTGCCAAAGACCAAGAAATCATACGCCGGAGCCGATGTCAATCCAGAACCATTTGGATACGAAGTCATATTTGTTCCCTGTGACGTAAGAAGCAATGCTTTCACGACTTCAGGATGCCAACGGTAAAACGGATTGATCGCCAACAAGTTTGAAACCATGCCAGCAGTGAATGCAGCAGCCATTTCTGTTCCGTCATAAAACGGCTGATACAGATATTCCCGGTTATTATAATTGTAACGTCTCGCATAAAACGCATGGTTATCATCCTTCATATAGAAATTAGAAAAATTGCAAACTTCCGGTTTCGCAGAGCCCTGACTATGAGTCTCCGTGGAAGTATAATCAGTGACTCGCATGGAGAACGGATCAATCGCCCCCACAGTAATAGCATTTGCAGAATGAGCCTGAGAATTCAATTGGCCTCCACTCTTTCCGTAATTGCCTGCGGGAACAATTTCCACGGTACGATATTGATAGATAAAATCATCGAGATTTCTTGCAGACGTCATATAGTTCGATGTTTTAGAAATCTTATCACTCCGAAGACCCATATAGACTTGCGGCTGCTGGCCAGCCGGATCAATAGGATTATTTTTTCCAACATATACAACAGAATATTTTGAGGTACTTGGAATCAGACTAAAAATTTTAGTTGCCCTAACCTCGTCGTCAGGGACACGATAAAAAGATTCATTACTATTCACCATCTTATATCTGACGGGAATTCTGTATGCATACATAGCCGGAAGTGCTTCCGTGCCCATATAAAGGCCAACATCCGAAGATCTATCAGAGAACCAATTAGTAATCCTATTTGCCCGCAAGTAATTATCTTCCCATAGCACATCATAAAAATCTTCATATTGAATTGTTTGTCCCGACGAATAGGGGGATGGCAACGTATAATTGCCATAAGCGGCAGGCTGCTTAGAAAAACCGCTTATATAGCTCCAATCAGCAGTCACATCATAATTGAGCGTGTAATAACGATCCTCTTTTATAGGAATAAAATATTGATTCGAGAGTTTTTTATAATCGTTCCAGCTATACTGACAAAAATTTGCATTATTGCTGAAACAATTTTCCGAACTATATGCTTTATGTTTTTTAAAGAAAAACGGCCGTGTTTGACCAAATCTTGAAATGTATGCGCCTTCAATAGCCTTGATATCATCAGGCATTCCCATCTTTTGCAAAGAATGCGCTTCCAAAGAAGGACCAACTTTCTGTTGTTCATCCTTTTTGACCTTGGAGTAATCCACATTCCTGTAGACCATCGGAGAGTTCATCTGGCTCCCCTTACGGCCCAAGAGGTCATAGTTACTTGTAGCTGCACCGGCACCAATGCAACCGAGAGTTAATGCGATAGGAATTATTTTATTCATTTCCCCAATCCTTTTTTTGTATGTGAAAGAATATGTTTAATATAATCTATTTTATTTTATATGTAACAAACAAAATAAACTTTTTTTAGATAAATTCATTCACATAAGCATTCATAAAAACATTGCAATACAATTGCATTTCATTAACAACACAACAAATTGCATCAAGTTTTTTCTGACCAACTAAAAACATTATAAAAAGGGCTTCCATTAAGGCTCATTTTTCGATTTTTAGGCCAAAATCGCTACTTTGGGGGGCTAAAGATTCTCAAGGCATTGGCAAAAATTCTATTTTCGAGCCCACTATGATTTGTAAAAAATGCGGAAGGGAGTACGAAGACGACATACTGAATAGCAAATAGGCGCGCCTTCGGCGTTGTTTCAGGTTCTAACGTACCAGTTACTAGGTTCAAACAATAATTAACGGCCAACTAAAAGAAGCCCTCGCAATGGCCCGCGAAAACGGGCTCCCCCATTTTATCCTCGGGAACGGCACGAACCTGCTCGTCTCGGACAAGGGCTACGAAGGCGTCGTCATCACGCTCGCCGGAGAATTTTAGAGTAAAAAAAAAACGGCCGGGAAAAACTTTCCGGCCGTTTTCTTACCGCAAGTATTTTACCTTTGCTTTGTCTTAAAAATCGGCTTTATATCAAGTCCCAAGACCATCTGGCCATAATTCTCAGAACGGGTATCTTCGTCAGTTAGAACGATACGAAGCGTAAAATCCACCGGATGAGTCGCTCTTTCATAGCCATAAGTTGTAACACTTTTAAAAGGGGGCATATCTTGAGCAGACCACGATAAAGAGGTAGCATCACGCTTTGCTCCATAAGAAACTAAAGTGGATCCAGCAGGCTGATGATATATTTCCATTTCAAAATTTTGCGGAAGTTTACCTAGATTGTAAACATCGTTTCCACTGTTCAACCACGCAATAGAAGCAACGAAGCCATCGAGATCATCCTGATAAAACATACCTACCAAGTCATATTTATCAAATACCAGTCTAATCTCTTTCTTTCCCTTGCCACAGCCAATATCACTGTTCGGGCAATCGTAATCATCATATTCTTTCATCAACGTATTAACATCGCCAATAAAATAATAGGAATGATGAATATTATTCACATCTTTTTGATCAAATACAAAATGATTATACATTGGAACTTTACTATGAGTATTGTACGTTCCATTTAACGCGACAGCCTTCACCACTTCAGGGTGCCACCTGTAAAATTCATTTACGGACAACATGTCCGAAACCATACCCGCAGTGATGGCTGCCGATGCTTCGGTTCCATCATAGTACGGAAGGATGTTATAAGATGTTTTAGAAGAAGTATATGTCCTAAGGTAATCGTTTATATGGAAATTTGAATAATTATACATTTCCGGTTTACAGGACCAATCACCATCACCATACTTAGTTTTATTATTCGCTGAATAAGGAGTCGGTTGGTCTGTAAAAGGATCAAGCGCCCCCACTGTAATAGCATTTACAGCATACGCATCTCCAGACAGATCACCCGTAGATTTACCGAAAGAATTACCGGCACCAAGGATTTCTACAGTACGATTATCATAGATGTAGTTGTCCAGCTTTTTAGCAGACCCAGAATATTTAGTTACGGGAGATCCTCCATAAGCTTGAAGCCCCATATATATCTGAGGATTCGCCGCAGCCGGATTTGACGGACGATTTTTTTTTGCGTAGACTACAGAACGTTGCGAAAAACGCTTCAGCGCTTTATACATCCTTGAAGCGCGCATTTCAAATCCAGGCTGCGTTTTAAAATCACTCATCGACGCATTTTCAGCAAGAATAAAGGGAGCAGAGCCGTCTCTAGGATTAAGTCTAGTCGGAAGCGCTTCTTCGGCAAGATAAACACCGACATTAGTCGCTGACCCATATTTTTCGTTAACCAACTGCCTGCCTAGCGAAGACTTCACATCAGAATAATGAGCTGACTTAATAAGCACTGGGTCGTCTTTTCTTTCATCAAACGTAGCCACATGTACCGGATTTGTTGAAAAAGTATACGAGAGTTCCGTCATAGAAAATCCGCTCGCACCACTCCTTGTACGGCCAGCAGACACATAATTAGGAATTTCTGCCGATGCCTCCGGCTCTAGGGCTCGCCCATCTTGTGTAACATTGATAAAATTACTATTAACCTTTTGACGATATGACGATAAAGACATGGTGTTTGCATAGAACGAAAGTTTTTCACCACAACCTGCTGTAATATTAGAACAATTAGTAAACTTATAACCTTCCGGACCAAACTTTCCAACAATCGCCTTAGCGCCACTTTTTATACCAGAAGCACGCTTTGCAAGAGTACGATCTTCCAACGAAGGGGCAAGTTTCTGCTTTTCTTTCTTTTGAGGGTTCGCGTAATCGACATCCTTGAAGACCATCGGAGAGTTCATTTTGCTACCCTTACGGCCCAAGAGGTCATAATTTACGTTGGCGGCACTTGCAGCAACGCACCCTGCAGCCAACAAGATCAAATATTCTTTTTTCATCTGTATTCCTTTTTATTTAGAGGGTATTACAAAATATAACATTGTTTAGTTATGCAATACATTACAAATAAAGTTTATATTCAAATGATTTTATGTTATATATATCACAATTATAATACAATATAAATTTATCTTAAATTATAGAGGCTTAGACAACTTTGTTAAAAAAGTCTTGCAAATTAAATACAAAGTTATCAGTAGAATATTATTCACAAAAAAAAACTCATAGAGTCTTTTCTACAAGAAACAAAAACAAGCCTTTACAAAAAAGGGCTTCCATTAAGGCTCATTTTTCGATTTTTAGGCCAAAATCGCTACTTTGGGGGGCTAAAGATTCTCAAGGCATTGGCAAAAATTCTATTTTTTGAGCCCACTATGATTTGTAAAAAATGCGGAAGGGAGTACGAAGACGACATGCTGAAGTGCCTGTGGTGCGACGCGCCTAACGACCACCATGTTGCGCCAGAACCCCCTTCAAGGCAGGATTTATCGGAAGTATTGGATGTCCAGGCCCGAATCGATTCCGTCATCACCCGCCAGATGGAAAGGGCTTCCATTGAAACGGATACCTCAGAAGAAACAGAAAAGAAGATCGCCAAGCACCCCGCCGGAGACTTCATGTGGTGCGCGGCCATCCTTGGAGCCGTGGGACTGATTTCTGCAATAGTCGGGGCATCCCTTATAGCCTTCTTCCACAGAAAGGAAATCCGCAAGAACCTCGCCCTGACAAAATTCACCTCGGCCTACATTTCCTCCGTTACCGCACAATTCTTTATACTCAACGGCCTCGCCAAAATCACAATGGATGCAATATCGATGCATCTGCATGGCGAAGTAGCCACAACACTCACAAAGGCCGTAACCTACGGACAGGGGGTCATCTTCCTTTTCCTATGCGGGTATACGGGAGCCTTTATCATCAAGAAGATTGCACCGGATTACAACCCCATCGAGTACAGAAAGGCTTCGGTCTGTGCAACGGTATCATCCATACCCGCTGTAATTCTATTATCCATTCTTACCTATTACCTTTTTTATACGTAAGCTAGGCAAAACCCGCCAAAATTTCTATCTTTGGGGCGTATGAAGAATGTTGATACCATTGCCGTTTTGGACTTTGGCGGGCAGTACGCCCACCTGATAGCCAACCGCGTGCGCCGCTTGGGCGTGTTTACCGAAATCCACTCCCCTGCCGCCCCGGTTTCTGAGCTCGAAGGCGTGAAGGGAATCATCTACAGTGGCGGCCCCTCCAGCGTGTACGCGGCAGACGCCCCGGAATACAATCCCGAAATTTTGGACCTCCCCGTGCCGAAGCTCGGCATCTGCTACGGTCACCAGCTCATCGCCCAGCAGTTGGGCGGTCACGTGGAACCGGGCAAGGTCAAGGAATACGGCATCGCCGACCTCATCGTGGGCGACGAAAAGTGCCCGATTTTGAAGGACCTCCCGAAGGCATCGCCCATGTGGATGAGCCACGGCGACCAGGTGACGAAGCTCCCCGAGGGCTACAAGATTGTGGCCAGCACCAAGGACTGCGAAATCGCCGCCGTCGCCTTCGACAGCGACAA